>JASJDW010000322.1 GCA_030064955.1 Crocosphaera sp. | reverse complement strand
TCCTGAACTCCCGAACTCCCGAACTCCTAACTCCTAAAACTAGAAGAGTTTGTACCTCACAAGTATGGGAACTGCTATAAATCACCAACAATCCTAGGTTAAAGTACCCAAAATAAGGTAAATTAAAGGTGGAATCTTTATCCGTTTAATGTAAGGAGTCGGATCAAAAAGTACAGAGTTTGATTAACTTTTGTAAATCAGTTGGAACCCTTGATAAGCGTCACTTCCGACTTATAATCGTAAAGATTACATGAACCTTGGTTGAGGTCTATAATTATGGTTGCATCCTCTGAAAAAAACACCATTGAATCTGTCTTACAAGAACAACGAGTATTTCCCCCGGCTGCTGACTTTTCTAACAACGCACATATCAAAAGTCTTCAACAGTATGAACAGTTATACGACAAAGCCAAAAACGATCCCGAAACTTTTTGGGCAGAACTGGCAGAACAAGAATTACATTGGTTCCAAAAATGGGATAAAGTGCTAGATTGGAACCCACCCACCGCCAAATGGTTTGTCAACGGCAAACTGAATATGTCCTATAACTGCCTCGATCGCCATCTTAGCACTTGGCGACGTAACAAAGCAGCCATTATCTGGGAAGGGGAACCCGGCGACTCTCGTACCCTTACCTACGGGGAACTGCATCGAGAAGTGTGTCAGTTTGCTAATGTGTTGAAAGAGATGGGAGTCCAAAAAGGCGATCGCGTGGGTATTTATATGCCCATGATTCCCGAAGCAGCGATCGCTATGTTAGCCTGTACTCGTATTGGTGCGCCCCATAGTGTGGTTTTTGGTGGGTTTAGTGCCGAAGCATTACGCGATCGCTTAGAAGATGCAGAGGCCAAAGTTGTCATCACTGCTGATGGGGGTTTTCGCAAGGATAAGATCGTTCCCCTGAAACCCGAAGTGGACAAAGCCTTGGAAAATGGGGCTAATAGCGTCCAAAAAGTCATCGTGGTACAAAGAACCAAACAAGACGTTACCATGCGCTCAGGACGTGATTTTTGGTGGCACGATCTACAAAAAGATGCCTCTCCTAAATGCGATGCAGAGGTAATGGATAGCGAAGATCCCCTATTCATTCTTTATACCAGTGGCAGTACAGGTAAACCTAAAGGCGTTGTTCATACCACCGGCGGTTATAACCTTTACACCCATATGACCACAAAATGGATCTTTGATCTCAAAGACACGGATGTATATTGGTGTACAGCAGATGTAGGTTGGATCACAGGACATAGTTATATTGTTTATGGTCCTCTGTCCAATGGTGCAACATCGTTGATGTATGAGGGGGTTCCCCGTCCCTCTAACCCAGGTTGTTTCTGGGATGTGGTGGAAAAATACGGAGTTAATGTCTTTTATACCGCACCCACTGCTATTCGTGCGTTTATGAAGATGGGAGAAGAGTTACCCAAAGGAAGGGATCTCTCATCTTTGCGTTTATTGGGGACAGTAGGGGAACCCATCAACCCCGAAGCTTGGATGTGGTATCACCGCGTTATTGGAGGAGAAAAATGTCCTATCGTGGATACTTGGTGGCAAACCGAAACGGGAGGGGCGATGATTACCCCCTTACCTGGTGCAACGCCCACCAAACCAGGATCAGCCACACGACCCTTCCCTGGCATTATAGCGGATGTGGTGGATAAAGACGGAAATGCAGTTGCTGATAATACTGGGGGATATTTAGTCATCAAACATCCTTGGCCCAGTATGTTACGCACCGTTTATAATAACCCCGAACGCTTCCAAAAGACCTATTGGGACCCCATCCCTGAAGTTGAAGGTAAACCCGTCTATTTTGCTGGAGATAGTGCGCGTCGGGACAGTGAGGGCTATTTTTGGATTTTAGGCCGTACCGATGACGTGATGAATGTGTCAGGACATCGTTTGGGTTCAATGGAGTTAGAATCAGCTTTAGTGTCCCATCCTGCGGTTGCTGAAGCGTCTGTGGTTGGCGTTCCCCATGAGATTAAAGGGGAAGATATTTATGCCTTTGTTACCTTGAAGGACAATTATAGTCCCAGTGATGAGTTGAACAAAGAGTTAAAACAGCACGTCGTTACGAAGATTAGTGCGATCGCTCGTCCGGGTACTATTCAGTTTGCTGAGGCACTTCCTAAGACGCGATCAGGTAAAATTGTACGACGTTTCTTGCGTCAAATAGCTGCCGATCAAGACATTGTTGGCGATAAGTCTACTGTGGTTGATCCCAGTGTTTTGGATAAGTTGAGAGAGAAGGGTTAATTATTAGTTTAGGGTGGGCTTTTTTAAGTCCACCTTGGACTATTATGAGGAAAATTGCATGATGTTGTTGAATCTTTCACTTCATATAGCAACTATGGATTATGTCTGAAATTCAACACTCCTGAACTCCCAAACTCCCAAACTCCCGAACTCCCAAACTCCCAAACTCCCAAACTCCTAAACTCCCCACATTCTCATTTCAGGAACGATTCACGGTAAAATAATGTCCATCAATCTGATATTGTTTGTTCGGCGTGGCCGGTATGCTTCAGTTCAAAATACAATCCGATAGTGGTATTCCCGCCTCTAAACAACTGTTTGATCAGATTCGCTTTGCGATCGCTTCTCGTCAATATCCTCCTGGCCATCGTCTCCCCAGTACCCGTCAGTTGGCTACTATGACAGGACTGCATCGCAACACTATTAGTAAAGTTTACCAACAACTCGAAGAAGCTGGCTTAGTGGAGTCTATTGCTGGTTCAGGAATATACGTTAAAGCGCAAAATAATGAGGATATTTCTCTTCCTGAGTCTCCTTTATTCACCCAATATCCTCAAGAAACTCAACTGGTTTATAAAAGCTTGGATGAACTCCTCAGACAAGGGTTAACCCTCTCCCAAGCGAAAGAGTTATACTTAGCGGTGATTGATTGGCGGTTACGCTGTAGTGCAGAAGTTTTAGTCACTGTCCCTAGTCGAGATATGGGGGCCGGACAACTGATTTTACAAGAGTTAGAAAAAGCTTTGGCTATTCCTGTTGAGTTAGTATCGATGGAAGACTTGGATCAAGTCTTATCTCAAAAAAAATCGGCTACTGTGGTCACAAGTCGTTATTTTATCCCTGAAGCAGAGTCTATTGCATCCTCCTATGCAACCCGTGTTTTGCCATTGGATATCTATGATTATGGCAAGGAATTAGCCATGATTAAGGAATTACCTAAAGATACGCGGTTAGGAATTGTTAGTTTAAGTCCAGGAATTATTCGAGTCGCAGAAATTCTCATCCACAGTTTACGGGGTGATGATTTATTATTAATCACGGCACAAGTAAGCGATCGCCGTCAATTGTTAACTTTAGCGCGATCGGCACAAACTATTATGAGTGATCCGGCTAGTTATGGGTTGGTAAAAGAGGCTATCCTGACGGTTAGAGACGATTTAATTCGTCCACCAGATATCATTTGTTCTGAATATTACATCGGCGAAAAATCCATTAATCTCCTAAAGCGGGAATTAGGATTGGGGTGAAGGAGACAGGAGTTAGGTTATGGGAGAAGATCGCGATCTCCTGCGGAAATTAGCGGAATAATGGTTCCTATTTGGATTGAAGAAGCAGTAGTTATGGCTATCCATCGTCGTCAGTTAGCGGAACATGGAGGTACAGACTGTTTATAAATAAAATCTTAAAGACCGTAGGGTGGGCAAATTCAGAGATTTATCTGGGCTACC
This sequence comes from Crocosphaera sp., assembly GCA_030064955.1. GTDB lineage: Bacteria > Cyanobacteriota > Cyanobacteriia > Cyanobacteriales > Microcystaceae > Crocosphaera. Next base: position 3,439 of record JASJDW010000322.1, on the reverse strand, counting down.
CGTAAATTAGAAAACTTTGCCCACCCTACAAAACTGCTGCTTAATGTTCCTTTAACCGTACTCCTATACTCCTATACTCCTACAATTCAGAAACCTATTACAAAGGTGCAAAATGTGAGTAAAACCACAAAACACCACCAGTCCCCAATAAACACAAAATTCCCATCATTCCTGCTAAGGGTTGCTGATAAATACCAATGATCCAGTCTTTCCCTTTCCCTGTGTAAGTGAGCATTTGAGCAGCATCTAGGGATGCTAACCCCCACACCCAACCCGCGTGAAGTCCCCAGGCTAACCCTAAACTCCCTCCATCAACCCATCTGGCTATCACTAATACCATTCCCATTAACCACAGTCCAGGTAACTGAGGAAGGGTCATTTGTCTTTCCCAGAGTAAATGGAGAAGGGCGAAAATACCACTAATCATCGTAGCACTAACCCACTGATTATAATCCTCTTCTAAAATGGTTTGAAAAATGCCCCTAAATACAAATTCTTCTGTTAAGGCGATCCAGATAGCTAGTAAGAAAATGGGTAAAGCAACTTTCCCCAGTTGACTTATATTTTCACCCTGCCATTTTAGCCACCCTAAACGCCCTTCCAAGGCAAAAACCACTCCTAACCCTCCTATCCCCAAAAGAAGACCTAGACAGAGGGAAATTAGGCTATTCCACCGCCAATATAACCCATAGTCAGATAAGACACTACCTTCAACTATCAAGTTTAACCATCCTAACCAGGGTACTAATAAATACAAAGGAACTAATAAAGGAATCTTCTGCTCAGCCTCTAGGGGTTGAAAGGGTTTCCAGTGCAGCTTTTTACCCAACATGAAGGCCATGGGTAGCCACAGGATTAACCATATTAATAAGAAAAGACCAATTTTACTCTCACTAGGAAAGTCCTTAACAATACTCAGCCAAGGATCGAGATGGGAAGAGAACAATACTTCCCATATTCTGCGATCTGGGGGGATAGTGAAACCATTTTTGACGCTTACCAATAACATTACAGAGAGGAATAACTGAGTGAGTTCTTATCTGACCATAACATATGGCTTTCTCAGTTTCCTTTCCCTAATGTAAGTGAGATTTATTTTATGGGAATTATCGCTTTTACCTCTGTCAGATCAGACTCAGAAAGTCTAAAGGTTCACCCTTATTTTTGACTTGGCTTTAGCGATTTCACTCCCATGTTCCCCTCTCAATAAACAGCCCTTAAGCTGCTTCTCCTTCTTCTTCAACGTCAAGCTGTTTAAGATGAATATGTTTGTAACCTAATTTAATTTCAAATTCATCCCCTGGTTTCAATCCCATCTGCTCCGTATAGGTGGAACCAATGACAATTTGACCATTCTTGTGGACGCTGACTCGGAAAGTGGGTTCACGACCACGACCATCTTTGGTCGATCCTTGGTCTAAAGGAACGCCTTTGGCTGCAAGAACAGCATCATAAAAGTCGGTTAAGTTAACACGAACTTGTCCCTCTTTTGTCACTGAGTAATAGCCACATTTTTTGGCTGTTTCTCGGCGGGGCTTATCCGATAACTGTTTTAGTTCTTGAAGTAAGGCTTTCCCAGTTAAGGGAGTCGGATTTGGATCAATGGTATCAGCCATAATTTTATCAATGTCCTTCGATTTTCTCTCAATGATGACTAGGTTATTTAGATCATTATTGATCATATCAAAAATATAACGTTAAATTCCTAAACTAAACCAAAAAAATTTCAAGAATTATGAAGTTGATAACAAGGAGTTTAAGTCCACAAATTTGTTCAAGTCTGCTCAAAGCAAGATAAATTCCCCTTCTATCTCCTCTAGGGTTCTGGTCGTTGAACCTTAAAAGAAAAGAGAAAAAGTCTAGAAAACTTCAAGCAAAAACCCTCATCAACAGTGGGCTTGCTGAGAATATTAACATTGTGGAAAAGACTCAGGGACTCAATTAATAAAAGCGATCACGAGTTGAGTTAAGCAGGGGAGGTAGGGGAAGTGTGGGGAGTGTGGGGAGTGTCGGAAGTGTGGGGAGACGGGAAGTGTGGGGAGAATTTTTATTTTCATCGTTAATCTATTGATCTCAAAACTGCTCTAAGAACGAGATAGGATAGAAGAAATCATCAATTTTTTAATGTTTCCATGGAAGTATTGTTTAAAGTTTGGCGGCAAAAACCCCATCAAAGTCCTCAGCTACAGACTTATAAGCTAGAAGTTCAAGCTGGTAACACTATTTTAGAATGTTTGAATCGCATTAAATGGGAACAAGATGGGAGTTTAGCTTTCCGCAAAAATTGTCGCAATACAATTTGTGGTAGTTGTAGCATGAGAATTAATGGTCGTTCTGCTTTGGCCTGCAAACAGAATGTGGGACAAGAGTTGGAAATGGCATCTTCTTCGAGTAACGGAGATTTACCCAGCATCACTATTGCACCCTTGGGAAATATGCCGGTGATTAAAGATTTAGTGGTGGATATGTCAGGTTTTTGGGATAAATTACAAGCGGTTGATCCCTACGTCAGTACCCAAGGACGCAAAATTCCTGAACGGGAATTTTTACAGACTCCTGAAGAGCGATCGCAGTTGGATCAGACCGGTAACTGTATTATGTGTGGAGCCTGTTATTCTGAATGTAATGCCTTAACCGTTAATCCTGAATTTGTCGGTCCTCACGCCTTGGCGAAAGCACAACGCATGGTAGCCGATTCGCGCGATACGGAGATAGAAGACCGTTTAGAGAGCTATAATCAAGGGACTAAAGGGGTTTGGGGTTGTACCCGTTGTTATTACTGTAATGCGGTGTGTCCTATGGAAGTGGCACCGATGGATCAAATTAGTTATCTTAAACAAGACATCTTAGATCGCAAAGATGCTCAAAGTAGTCGAAGCATTCGTCATAGAAAAGTGTTGATCGATCTGGTGAAGGAAGGTGGATGGATCGATGAACGGAAATTTGGTTTATATGTGGTGGGTAATTATTTTAGAGATTTACAAGGATTACTTTCCATTGCACCTTTGGGGTTACGAATGTTGAGTCATGGGAAATTTCCTGTTAGCTTTGAACCCTCTGAAGGGACACAAGAAGTGCGATCGTTGATTGAAAAGGTACAAAATTATTCAACTATTGAGAATCTAAAATAAAGAATATGATTCAATTAATCAATAAGTAGCTAACTCCTAATAAACCCAATACCCCTAAAATAACAAAAAGAATTTGATTAAAATTCAAAGTAGGTTTGGGTTCATCAACTACCCCAAAATCTTTGAGATCAAATCCTTGATTATTAGCGAGTTTGTCCACTGTAACTTTATCAGTTACTACTGATTGCAAAGCTGGCCAAATGTATTGATAATTATAAGCATTCGGACTATCTTTTGCTCCTCCAAAATTATTCATAAATCCATCACCATAATATTCGGTATTGGTAGTAGATTGATTATGACGTGCT
>JASJDW010000049.1 GCA_030064955.1 Crocosphaera sp. | reverse complement strand
GTAATGGTTCCTAGTTCATCTTGGTTGTGGGCCCCACCATTCGCCCCTTGATTACTGATTAAGTGAATAATGGATTCTAGGTTGCCATCGTTATTAACATCAATATACTCAATTTTACTGACTTCTACAGTATGACCAGCAATTTCAATCTTATCCCCTTCACTTTTATTGAAGTCTAAAATGACATCATTACCAATGCTATCAACCCAGTGATCATGAACGTTATCATTTTCATGGGCAACTGCTTGCCAGTTTACTTTACCCGTGATGGGATCGGCGTGTTTTTCAACAATCTCATCTTTGGCATTAATTAACAGTTCAAAGCGGAAAGTATCCCCTCCCGATCCCCCAATTAAGGTATCATCAGCTTCTAGAAAGGGTTGATCGGGATAAACTTTAGATTCATTAGTTTGTTGGGCAATATCCGGTTCTCCTGCATCACTACGACTGATGAGGCGATCATTGCCATCTCCTCCATCAAGGATATCTTCTCCCATTCCACCTCTTATAGTGTCGTCTCCCTCATCACCAGAGACTATATCATTGCCATTATTTCCCCAAAGTCGATCATTCCCTTCTCCACCAGAAACCCGATCATTTCCATGACTAGCAATAATTTTATCGTTTCCTCCATTTCCTGAGAGGGAGTCATCCCCATTACCACCCCAAATAGTATCGTTACCTTCACCTCCAGAAATGGTATCGTTACCATCAGTTCCTGGCATTTTTCTACCCACTTCAAGTAATTCTTGAGCAGTGTCTAAAGTAGCATTAATCATTAGTTTTGACCGTCCCAATTGAATAAGAATATAATTAATTTATAATTCTGATTCTTAGGGACGGTCATGGGAAATACTACGGTATTGTTATCAGTTAAAATACTTGAATTGAATTGTTTATTTTTTATAAATTTGAACTTTCTTTTGAAAAGAATTAAAAAATTGTTGACTTGAGTTCAACACAAAATAATTTATAGACAACTTACCGTTGCTAAGCCGTCTCATACTACAGCAGTTTTCGACTTAGTGTGGTACAAGAAGTTAAGGCTTGAGGCAGGAGGCAGGTGTTATAGCGGTTTTCAATTGGATAGATTAAAGTAAGGAAAACTAGAAAATATTAGTTCCAACTCAAAATGAAGCCGTATTCAAGAGATATTCATACCAAAATTATAGAAACTAAAATTAATACCGACGAATTCACCGGACAACTAGCAGATCGTTTTCGAGTAAGCTATAGTTTTGTTAATCGTCTCCTTACAGCAGTTTTCATAGGGATAGACTAACCAGAAAAATAAAAATTCCCCCTACACTTCCCACACTTCCCACACTGAACTCACTAAAATCTTGATACACCTAATTAAAAACCTTTATCACTGGTTACTGGGGTCTTCTACTTGATTAAGAAGTTGATGAAGTTCTTCCCCTTCTATCACTTCAACATTTAACAATTGTTGAGAAATTTTTTCTAAGAGATCGCGGTTATGATTGAGGATAGATAAAGCTTGTTGATGGCCTGAATCGACAATTTGTTTAACCTCTTCATCAATGGCCTTTGCCGTTTCTTCACTCACCAAACGGCGAGGGTTAACCCCACCCCCCAAAAAATTCCCCTGTTGTCGTTTATCATAAGCTAACGGTCCGAGTACCTTACTCATACCATAAGTGGTTACCATGCGTTCAGCGATATCCGTAGCCTTTTGTAAATCTCCAGATGCGCCATTGGTAACGCTACCAAAGACGATCTCTTCTGCGGCCCGTCCCCCTAATAACATAGCAATTTGTTGGCGAAATTCTGTGTCACTTATTAGAAAACGGTCTTCTGTAGGCATTTTCAAGGTATAACCTAACGCAGATAACCCTCTGGGAACAATGGAAATCTTTGCAACTTTACCGCCTCCTGGCATGACGGCCCCTATCAAAGCGTGGCCCACTTCATGGTAAGCTACAATTTTCTTCTCCTGATCCCCTAAAACACGGCTTTTCTTTTCTAAACCAGCCACAACCCTTTCTATAGCTTCTTTAAAGTCCGCTTGGGTAACATATTCCCGTTGATTTCTCGCTGCTAATAAGGCTGCTTCATTCACTAAATTAGCTAAGTCAGCCCCAGCAAACCCGGGTGTATGGGTAGCAATATCTTTGAGGTTAATATCGGGGTCAATTTCTACCCGTTGGGCGTACACTTCTAAAATAGCCAGTCTTCCTGCAAGATCGGGGCGATCGACCAACACTTGACGGTCAAAACGGCCCGGTCGTAACAATGCGGGATCGAGGGTTTCTGGGCGGTTGGTGGCTGCTAAAACGATAACTGTGGCATCCCCCACAGCAAAGCCATCCATCTCTGTTAACAGTTGGTTTAAAGTCTGTTCCCGTTCATCGTTACTACCACTGATACCATTCCCTCCACTACGAGACTTGCCAATGGCATCTAATTCATCGATAAAAATAATACAAGGGGCTTGTTTTTTGGCTTGATCAAATAAATCTCTTACTCTTGCGGCCCCAGTTCCTACAAATAATTCGACAAATTCTGAGGCAGAAATGCTAAAAAAGGTAACATCCGCTTCCCCTGCAACCGCTTTGGCTAACAGGGTTTTTCCCGTTCCCGGCGGACCGACTAATAACACCCCTTTGGGTATTCTGGCACCAATGCGACTAAAGCGATCGGGGTTTTTGAGAAATTCCACAATTTCTACTAATTCGGTTTTCGCTTCTTCGGCCCCAGCTACATCTGCAAAGGTAATTCTAGCCGTTTCTCCTTCTACATATACTTTAGCCTTGCTTTTGCTAAACGCCAACGATCCCCGATCTTCGTTACGGTACAGTAAAAATTGCATGGCTAACACCAGGATCAAAGGGGGAATAACCCAAGCGAGAAGGGTACTTACCCAACTATTTTGCGGAGGTGGGGCTGCTTCAAAAATGATACCTTTTTCTTTGAGTAAGGTGGGTAAATTGGGATCGTTGATAGGAATGGTAGCTAAAACTTGTCCTACATTCCTTGAAGGTTTCGCTTGAGAGAGGGTTGAAGCAGTTGATCCGTGAAGCGGGTTACGGGAGTTACTGGAGTTGTCTAGAGGGGTTTCTGGTAAGGGTAATAAGTCTTCAGAAGGAGACAGGATCGATAAGGACTTCAGTTGATAGAGGATTAAACGGTTGCCTATCTTAACTCTAGCGACTTTATCATCTTCCACTTTTTCTAAGAACTCGCTATAGGGTTGAATGGGGACTTCGTTATCAGAACGATTGGTGTAATAGTAGATAAGATAGATGAGGAAAATCACCCCAACTCCCATCAAGATTAAACTACCGACAGGGGGAAGACGTAAAAAGCGAGAGTTATTTTTGAGTCCCATTGTGATTAGCCACTCTTTCGCAAAGACGATTATTCATTTATAGCGTAGCAGTTTGATTAGAGGTTAGGGAATAAAGCAGCGATCGCCTGAATGGTCAAGGTTTTTTTCAGCATCAGAAATCTCTGTTAAGTTTATTAAACCAAATTATCATTATGCTCAATCTAAAGAATGGGTCACGTTGTATAGAACTGGACAGCGATCGTGGATTAATGGATATGATCCCTGACATTTAGAGACAAATTGAAATGTTGCCTACTATTAATGCTTAAAATAAACTTCCTTGTAAATTTTTAGATAGTTGGTTTTCTAATAGCTTCAACCCTAAATCACAATAGTATTTATGTAGTTCAATATTGATTGATTTTATCCCATATTTAAGAGCGACTCTTCCTGTTGTCATACTACCCGCAAAAGGATCTAATATAATTTCATCTTTAGTAATCAATGAGAATAGTAAACTAGGAATTTTTTCAGGAAAAGGCGCAGTATGCCCATAAATATTTTTTCCCTTTACCATTTTAGTAATTGGTTGTTCCTTGATAATTTTTGGCATTTTCGTTATGTCAAAGCTAGGATTTCCTTTGGAAAAAATTAAGATATGTTCCCAGCAATTATGTGGTGCTTGATAATAAGGTGAGTAATTTCCTTGATTAAAATTTCTATTGCCTTCAATTTCTCCTTTATCCCAAGCAACATTACCTAAATGATTAAATCCTATATAACGACACATAAAACTTATATAACTACTTAAAATTAATATTTTTTTACCCATATCAGAAAAAACAATAATTTTTTCATTATCAAATGTAAACCATGAAAATACTTTAAATGTTGCCAATAATTATTAAGATACTTTTTTCGACAATCTTGGTTAAGAATCTGATGGACATCTTTTTCGTAGAAAATATAATAAATATATGAGCAAAATATAGATGCAATAATTAAGTTAAATTTGGGATCTTGGTTAAGATATTTATCTAGGTCGATAAATTTTTTATTTTTTCTATTTTCAATTTCTTGTAATATATCAATTAATTCATAATCTTCTCCAATATGACGAAAATACCAATCAACTAAATTAGTCTCAGGATAATTAAGAGTATTTTTAATTTGAAGTTTTTGATGATAATTAAATATGAAACCTTTATAAGCAGCTTTATCTATAAAAAAACGATAAACTTTTTTATTCAAGTCAAGTCTATCATTAATGATAAATAATAGCTCCTTATTAATTACCGCCATCGGTTTAAATGCTTCCTCAGAAAACAAAGCAATATAGTTATGTAAATTTGCGATTAAATCATTGGATGGTTGCCATTGTGTTAGGGTCTTTTTTTGAAAGTTACTAATTAGTTTATTCGCTATTTCTTCTACTTGCATATCCAATTTTTAATACTTAATTACATCCAACCAATAGTCAAAACTGGTCTGAAGAAGACTGGCAGAGTTTACTTCATGATCTGATCAAGAATAATCTAGTTACATATAAGGAAGTAACTTCTTTAGTCTTAGGTCATTTAAACCCATCACAGGTGGGTACATCCATTGCTAGTAAAAAAACATTTCAGAAACACTTTCCTAAACGAAAATGTTGGCAAGCAGTAAGAAAGTGGCATTTTGAGCAGGGGGGTAGATGTATAGATTGTGGTACACGACTTGAACTACAAGCAGATCATATGAATCTAAATATTAACTGACTTAAGCTTTGATAAGCAGCAATGACATACCAACACTTTCTTAGGGTTATTTTATCAGACTTTACGGTTTAATAGAGATTAGGAAAATTAGAACATCGAGAGGAGTTAATCAAAAACAGTGTTTGTTCTCAATGGTTACGAATATGTACTGGGTTTTCTACTCGCTTGTAGTTTAATCCCTATTCTCGCTTTAACCGCTTCCAAAATTTTACGGCCTAGTGGGGGTGGACCCGAAAGACTAACCACCTACGAGTCAGGAATGGAACCTATTGGCGGGGCTTGGATTCAATTCAATATCCGCTATTATATGGTGCGACTCGTTCCTTGCGAAATGGCTCTCTAAGGGCTTATAAACAAGGATTAGGTATGAAATGACCTGAAGGAATTTTGAACCCCTTTATAGGCAATCCTCAAAGGAGGTCAATAGACAACAAAGGTCATAAATCTAATGAGTAGTATTACTCATTGATACAAGAGAATAAGGAAATACGTCAAAGTTTAGATAAAACTCACAGACGGATTACCGAACAAGCTAAATAGGAATAACCGAACAGCACTTGTACCTAGAAAACCTAATAACTTTCTGTTCTGTGAACAAATGGTAGTTCCACTCAGAGTCAAAAGAAGGAAATTCTTTCTGAGAGTGAAGACACTTCCCTCATTTGACAGGTTAGTTACCTCTCAAATGAAGCAGGGATGAACGGGAGTAATTCTCTAGACAAAAGAGAAAATCCTCTCTAGTCAACTGGAAATGGTTAGGAAACGAATCTCTGTCTTGAACCCTCTAGAATAGCGGAAGTAGCGAAACTTTGTCTGATACGCTGCGTTCAAAATGAACATGACCAAAGGTGATGAACTCATATTTTCAATCACATAGACTCTCAAAAGTAGTCAGGGGGAAAGGAGAAACCTAAAACCAGATAAAACCCAGAACAGAAGGAACGAGAAAACCCCATGTAATCTCTCATCAAAGGTCGAAACGATGAGTAGTCACAAACTTGAAGCGCATGATACATGGGTGTAGGAAGTGATAAGAAGCCAACGCCTATCTGTAATGGATATGGATATGCTGACGTATCACGACGTTAATTAGATGAAAAACTAGCAAATAGTAATGAAAATGTCAGAAGCCAGTTTAAATACTAGGATTGAATGGAACACTATCAATTGGGCAAAAGTCCAGAGGAAAGTGTTTAAGTTACAAAAACAGATTTTTCAAGCGGTTAAGTCGGGTAACAAAGTAAAGGCTCGTCAACTTCAAAAATTGTTGTCCAAATCTTACTACGCAAAACTCCTAGCGGTAAGAAAAGTAACCCAGGATAATCAAGGCAAGAAAACGGCTGGTGTAGATGGCAAAAAAGTCACCACACCACAACAACGTATATCCCTGGCCTTAAGTCTAAACCTCAATGGATATAAAACTAAACCCCTCAGACGGGTATGGATTCCAAAACCAGGAAAAGATGAAAAACGTCCTTTGGGAATACCTACTATCCGTGATAGAGCAATGCAATGTCTAGTCAAGTTCTGTATGGAACCACATTGGGAAGCCCAATTTGAGGGAACATCTTACGGTTTCAGACCAGGACGTTCAACTCACGACGCTATAACAGCAATTTTCAATCAAATTAGGTATGTTCCTAAATATGTGTTGGATGCTGAGATAGCCAAGTGTTTTGACAAGATTGACCATAACAGTCTGCTAAATAAAATGGATATCCCATACTTTAGACCAATCATCAAACAATGGTTAAAGTCTGGAGTAATGGATAAAGGAGTATTTGATAACACCCATAGTGGTACACCGCAAGGAGGTGTAATATCCCCCTTGTTAGCAAACATCGCCTTAGATGGATTGATTAGGGATATTGAGAAAAGTTTTCCTAACTCTATAATGAGAAACGGTAAACAAATCTTGAACTACAAACCTAAAATTATCAGATACGCTGATGACTTTGTAGTATTCCATAGAGAATTAGAAGTCATTAACCATTGCAAAGAACTAATAGGTAAATGGTTGGAAAAAATCGGCTTAGAATTAAAACCTGAGAAAACCAGAATATGTCATACATTAAATGACATAGATATCGACGGTAAACAAGAAAAAGCTGGTTTTAACTTCCTTGGACTCAATGTAAGGTCATACCCTGTAGGTAAGCACCACTCTGGTAAAAAACCCAAAGGATTAGGACTCATTGGATTTAAGACAATCATAAAACCAAGTTCGGAGGCAATAAAAGCCCACCATGAAGCCATTAAACAAGTTATAAAGGACTATAAGAAAGCACCTCAAGATGCCCTAATTGGCAAATTAAACCCAATAATTAAGGGTTGGAGTAACTACTACTCAACAGTGAGTAGCAAGGAAACCTTTAGTTCAGAAGACTATCACCTATGGCAACAATTAAGAGCATGGGCAATAAGCAGGAGTAAGAAAGGGAAAAAAGAGGCACTAAATAAATACTTCTCTAAGGGTCATTTTGGAAGATGGACGTTTCAAAGCAAAAACATAGCTTTGACATACCATTCACTTACCAAAATCAAATATCATCCTCTAGTAAAAGCAGAAGCCTCCCCCTATGATGGACAATGGCAATATTGGAGTAAGAGAAAAGGGGAATACCCTAATACACCCTTAAGAGTATCTAAGCTCTTAAAAAGTCAAAACGGTAGATGTAACCTATGCAAACAACACTTTACACCCGAAGACCTTGTAGAAATTGACCACATTATCCCCCGCTCAAAAGGCGGAAAGGATACCTATAAAAATCTACAAGCTCTACATCGTCACTGCCATGATATCAAATCAAGAGATGATGTAATGACCGTACCTGTAACAACAGGCTAATTATCGGGAGCCGTGTGAAGCGAAAGTTTCACGCACGGTTCTGAAGAGAGTTCTGGTAGGTGACTACCAGTTCGACTCTAACTTTGCCCTGGTATTCGTGGTATTCGACGTAGAAACCGTCTTTCTGTACCCTTGGGCCGTTGCGTTTAGCCGCTTAGGGTTACTCGCCTTTGTCGAAGCTTTGATCTTCATTGCCATTTTAGTCGTCGCCCTGGTTTATGCCTGGCGGAAAGGCGCGTTAGAATGGTCATAAAACCTTGCAATTATCATTGTTGTACATTGATCATTATTAATCTCTTATGAGTCCGAACCCAACCTCCGATCTATCCGCCTTAGAGCAGTTGCAACAGGAAAAAATCCTCAACCCGGCTGCTCGTGGCCAAGTTACTCAAGATTTGTCAGAAAATATCATCTTAACCACCGTAGACGATCTCCATAACTGGGCGAGATTATCCAGCTTGTGGCCTTTATTGTACGGAACCGCTTGCTGTTTCATCGAATTTGCAGCCCTCATCGGCTCTCGCTTTGATTTTGATCGTTTTGGTCTTGTCCCCCGTTCTAGCCCCCGACAAGCTGATTTAATCATCACTGCGGGAACGATTACTATGAAGATGGCTCCTGCGTTGGTACGGCTATATGAAGAAATGCCTGATCCTAAATATGTCATCGCCATGGGTGCTTGCACTATTACTGGGGGAATGTTTAGCAGCGACTCGACAACCGCAGTTAGGGGTGTGGATAAATTAATTCCTGTGGATGTGTATATTCCGGGTTGTCCTCCCCGTCCTGAAGCCATTTTTGATGCCATCATCAAACTGCGTAAAAAAGTTTCTAATGAGACGATTCAAGAACGGGCTACAGTAATGGAACAAACTCACCGTTACTATAGCACTCCTCATAACATGAAAGCAGTTTCTCCCATTTTGACCGGGAAATATTTAGCTACCCCTACCCGTCAAACACCTCCCAAAGAATTGACCGAGGCGATCGGGATGGAAGTTCCCCCCGCTTTAGCATCCCAGAAACAGAAGGAGGAAGCATAAGATGGTTGATGAAAATACCCCAGAAAACGCGCCAGAAAAAGAAGAAGAAGGTGCGATCGTAGAAGCAGGTCCGGTGTCCAGTTGGTTAACGGAAAATGGCTTTGATCACGAGTTGCTTGAACCGGATCATTTAGGGATCGAGTTAATTAAAGTTTCCCCAGACTTTTTGATCCCTTTATCCACTGCATTGTACGCCTACGGCTTTAATTATTTACAATGTCAGGGAGCTTATGATTTAGGCCCAGGAAAAGAACTGGTTAGCTTCTATCATTTGATCAAAGTTAAGGATAATTGTGACACGCCTGAAGAGGTACGTCTCAAGGTGTTTTTACCCAGAGATAACCCTCATGTTCCTTCTGTTTATTGGATCTGGAAAGCAGCCGATTGGCAAGAGCGGGAAAGTTATGATATGTATGGCATTATCTACGATGGTCATCCCGATCTTAAACGCATTTTGATGCCCGAAGATTGGATCGGTTGGCCCTTACGAAAAGATTATGTTTCCCCCGACTTTTACGAGTTACAAGACGCTTACTAAGATCACTGTCTTGTTATCCTTTTCCCCCTCAACTTTTGTTAAGTTGGGGGGGATTTTTTTACTTTTGTTGAGGTGATAAACTGACTACTTTTCTACCACTTTTCGATCGAGTCCATGAACCGTCGCTGTTGCAATATGAACCGCATCATCAGAAGCTTTAGGAGGAAGATTACTTTTCATAAGAAACTGTGCTGATAACTGACGTACTTTATCATTAAGTTCAAGCAAGGGAAAGTTATTGAGGATTTCCAATCGTTTTAAGGCAATTTCTGCATCTCCCCTAGAGACTTCATCTAAAACAACAGTTCTACCTAATTTACGTTTGAGACCTTTTCATCTAGCTTCCTTTTCCCTCACCCGACGATTCTGCGATCGCCAACTGCTTCAGTTATTAGTTATGGAAGTTAAAATAGGGATTGCGCTAAGATAAGAAAGTATTTATTCTTATTTATCATGGGATTAAAAGCCTTACCAAATATAGCTGATCTACAGTTTATAAAAGTTGAGCCATCAGGAGCTATTAGAGTAGGAAACTCAAGGCTATTATTAGAATTAGTAATAAACTCTTTTCTTGATGGTGCTTCTCCTGAAACAATTGTACAACGATATGATACGTTATCTCTATCGGATGTTTATTTGACCATTGGTTATTATCTAAAACACAAACAAGAAATCGATTTTTTTGCTCTGCTTTTCTTGAAAAAATATTTTGGACTTGTTCACAACTTAATTCCTCCGTTATACTGACTTGTTCCACGGTTAATTCTATAATTCCTTCATTGAAAAACTCTAAGTTTAGGCAAATAAATCCTTCTTGTTGTTGGCAACTTAAAACTGTTATGTTGGGTAATTTGAGTAAGTTAGTCAGATTAAAGTCCATTAGTAATCCCATATTGTTGAAAGAGCCCATATTACACATTTTATCGAATTATGTGGAAATGCGCCCAAACCTTAACCTATCCTGAATTTTATCAAGCTTGGCATTCTTGAAAGAGAAAGAAAGGGATTTCTCAAGTAACTCGTGATAATAGTTCGTGAGTGACCATAAACAGAAACTTGTTACTATAAGACTTATTGGACACAGAAAAGATATTTATCGAGAATAAAAAAATCATGACACTCATAGCTACCGAATATAAATATATACAACTAGATGAACGTAGTATTCCTATTATTTCTGGAACTACCATGAAAGTTGTTGAATTGATTACTTCAATTAAAGCTTATCATTGGAGTCCCCAAGAATTACACGAAAATTATCCTCATCTTAGCTTGAGTCAAATTCATTCTGCATTAGCTTATTATTGGGATCATCAAGAAACAATTGATGCTGATATGGAACGACGAGAACAATATGCAGAACGTTTACAAACTGAAGCGGGGGAGTCTCCTTTGTCGAAAAAACTTCGCGCTCAAGGATTAATTTAAGTGACAATCGCTTTATATATGGATGAGCATATCCCTAAACCTATTACAGAAGAGTTGCGTCTATAAATTAATAACAAAAACCCCCTAAAAATTTAGAGGGTTTGAATTAATTAATAACAAGAATTAGGACTTAATTATCCTAAAAGTGCTTTTGCTTTGGCTAAAACATTATCAACACTAAAGCCAAATTTTTCCATACAGGTTCCACCAGGAGCAGAGGCACCGAAACGGTCAATACTTACCGTATCCCCTTCGCTACCGACGTATTTCGCCCAACCAAAGCTAACACCAGCTTCTACAGATAACCGCTTGGTTACCGCTTTGGGGAAAACAGACTCTTTATAAGCTTCATCTTGCGCTTCAAATAACTCCCAGGAAGGCATAGAAACTACACGAACTTTCTTACCTTCGCTGGTTAATTTTTCAGCAGCACCGACACAAAGGCTAACTTCTGAACCGGTTCCCATGAGGATAATATCAGGGGTTCCATCACAGTCAACAATAGCGTAAGCTCCCTTAGTTACCCCTTCAATGGAGGTTCCAGGAAGATGAGGCACATTTTGACGGGTGAAAGCTAAGAGAGTGGGAGCGTTTTGTTTTGCCTTTTCAACGGCAATTTTATAAGCACCGGAACACTCATTACCATCCGCAGGACGAATAACGGTTAAATCAGGAATGGCGCGTAAAGACGCTAAGGTTTCGATGGGTTGGTGAGTGGGTCCGTCTTCCCCTTGTCCAATGGAGTCGTGAGTCATTACCCAGATAGCACCAGCTTGGGATAAAGCGGACAAACGGATAGAAGCCCGCATATAATCGGTAAAGATTAAGAAAGTTGCACCATAGGGAATTAAACCAGAACCATGTAAAGCCATCCCGTTACAGATAGCACCCATTCCATGTTCTCTCACTCCAAAGTGGACGTTACGGTTAGCGTATTGTCCTTTTTGGAAGTCACCAGAAACTTTTAATTCCGTTAAGTTAGAGTGGGTTAAATCAGCCGAACCGCCAATTAATTCAGGTAAAACAGGGGCTAACTTATTGAGGATAGCAGCAGAATGTTTACGGGTGGGGGTAGGTGAATCATCGGGGGTAAATGTAGGCAGTTCCTTCTCCCAACCATTGGGGAGTTGACCACTTAAATAACGTTCAAACTCGGTTGCTTCTGTGGGATATTTTGTTTTGTAGGTAGCAAACGCTTGCTCCCATTCTGCTTCATAACTAGCACCCCGTTCGATGGCCTTATTCATGTGGTCAAGAACATCTTTAGGAATATCGAAGGGTTCATAGTCCCATCCTAAGTTTTTGCGGGTTAAGGCCACTTCATCAGCTCCTAACGCAGCCCCGTGAACCCCAGCGGTGTCTTGCTTGTTGGGGGAACCATAACCAATGGTGGTAGTTACCTTGATCATCGAAGGCTTATCGGTGACTTTTTTAGCCTCTTCGATCGCCTTAGCAATAGCTTCTAAATCGGTGTTACCATTTTCAACATGAAGAACGTGCCAACCGTAAGCTTCAAAGCGTTTGGACACATCTTCGGTAAAAGCTACATCCGTAGAACCATCAATAGAAATGTGGTTATCGTCATAGAGGGCGATGAGTTTGCCTAAACCCCAGTGTCCAGCAACAGAACAAGCTTCACTGGCCACCCCTTCCATGTTGCAACCATCCCCTAAAATAACATAGGTGTAATGATCAACAATAGTAGCATCAGGTTTGTTGAAGGTAGCAGCTAAATGGGCTTCTGCTAAGGCTAAACCCACACCATTAGCGATCCCTTGTCCCAACGGACCGGTAGTAACTTCTACCCCTTCGGTTTCAAAGTTTTCTGGGTGTCCGGGGGTTTTAGATCCCCATTGACGGAATTGTTTAATATCTTCAATGGTGACACTATCGTAACCGGTCAAGTAAAGGAGAGCGTACTGTAACATACAGCCATGACCGGCCGATAGGATGAAGCGATCGCGGTTAAACCATTTAGGATTTTTGGGATTAAACCGCATGAACTTATCCCACAGGACATAAGCCATCGGAGCCGCACCCATGGGCAGTCCTGGGTGTCCTGATTTTGCTTTTTCTACAGCATCAACTGCTAAAAAACGAATAGAATTAATACAAAGTTCTTGAAGTGACTGGGTAGCAGCGACCATAATTTTTCTTGAAATAAACTACGATAAGACAACAATTAGCTTGTGGAGTGGGCAACTCCCTGTCTGTCATTTGCCCCAAGGTTTGTATTTATCATCCCACTCTTAGGTAACGATGGGAAGATACACGGAAATAATTTTCTGACAGGGGTGCGATCGCTGACATCAATAGGTAAAGCGAAAGACTTGTTTTGCCCTGAGACCATTTTCGGGATCAAAAAATTTCAACTTGACATCCCAACATTCGCTACCATAGCGACAAAAGGGGCTTTTTTCGACTTCAATGCTGTGGAGTTCCATGCCAATAGCTACTGCTTCTGAGAAAGTTTGTAAGGCTTGGAAAGCGTTGGTTGTCGCAAAATTTAAAGGGCGATTACGGGCTATTTATCCTAAGATAAGTTAACAGAAGTTAGTAAAATAAGGAGAGTATTTTCATGACCACGCCAAAATTATTTATAGGTGAATATCCCGTAAAAAACAGGTCTATCAATCGAACTATTTTTGATAAAGAAGATCCTGAGCAACTTCGAGGGATCTGGCTAAGAGCTTTTAGTTTTTCCTTTAGTTATTCTCCGAAAGCTAAAAATCAGTCAGAACTAGAATCAGTCAAAGAAGATTTATATAGTGCTTTTGTTGTTGGCGCAATTAAAGGTTGGCAGGAAGCCAAGTAGTGGTTGTAACATGAGTTAACATAGTGCTGTCTATTTATCAACCAACTAATAACAGCAACACTAAAAAATTCCCTGTCCTCAAGTCATAGAACTTGGGGTATTCTTTTTATTTTTCTGGTTTTTCAATTATTAGGATAAAGTTTTTTTATTTTGATTTTCAAGGCAGATAATAAGGAATTAAATTTATATCTAAAGCCAAGATCTAGTTTTTCTTTTTTAACCCTTTGGGTATCTGACTTTAAACAAAAAAAATAGAATCTCTATCAATAGCACGAACAAGTATGCCAATAAGCGATAAAATATAGAAATAGACGACACAAAACACAAAGATAGCAGTACAAACATTAGTGAGGACATTTTTTGTATGTTTAATTGTCATTCCGACGGATCAAGGAATCTCATTAACGTCAAACACCCTAATGCGTAGTGCTAGAAAAAAAGACAAAAAAATTAGGAGATTTGTATTATTATGAGTTATGATTTCGATCTGTTTGTCATTGGTGGAGGTTCAGGGGGTATTGCCACCGCTAGAAGGGCTGCAGAATATGGGGCAAAAGTTGGCTTAGCAGAATATAATCGTTTAGGGGGAACTTGTGTCAATGTCGGCTGTATTCCCAAGAAATTGATGGTGTACACTTCCCATTTTCCGGCACAGTTTCAAGAGTCTCAAGGCTATGGTTGGAGTCCAGTTAAAAGTACCTTAGACTGGTCGAAAATGATTACTTCTGTTCAACAAGAAACGGAACGTCTCAATGGTATTTATCTACGGATGTTAGATAACTCCAAAGTAGAACTTTATCGCGACTATGCTAAATTACTTGATCCTCACACAGTACAAGTAGGAAATAGTCAAATTACCGCCGATAAAATCTTAATTGCAGTGGGGGGACATCCTGTTAAACCAGACATTCCAGGGATCGAACATACCATTATTTCTGACCAAATGTTTACTTTAGCTGAACAACCCAAACGGTTAGTTATCTGGGGAGGCGGTTATATTGGGGTAGAATTTGCCTGTATCATGCGCGGCTTAGGTTCGGATGTCATTCAAATTATTCGTCGGGATAAAATTCTGAGGGGGTTTGATGAGGATATTCGCACCACCATTCAAGAGTCTATGGAACATCATGGTATCCAAATCCTCAAAAATTGTACCATTACCTCCATTGAAAAAACCTCTCAAGGCTTAAAAATTGCTGTTCAAGGGGATCAAAATAATGAGATGGTGTTGGCCGATACCATTGGTTTAGCTGCTACGGGGCGTAAACCCAGTTTAGATAATTTAGGCCTAGAAAATGCCGGCGTAGAAATCAAAAATGATGCGATCGCCGTTGATCAATATAGCTGCACTTCTCAAGAGAATATTTACGCAGTGGGAGACTGTACCGATAACATTAATTTAACCCCGGTGGCCATCAATGAAGGACGGGCTTTCGCTGATACCCATTTTGGCGGAAAATCCCGAATGATGAGCTATGAGAATGTTCCTTCGGCTGTCTTTAGTACCCCTGAAGCAGCGACGGTGGGGTTAACTGAGGAAGAAGCCAAACAAAAGTACGGAGAAGACGCGATCAAAGTCTATCGCAGTAAGTACCGACCGATGTACTATGTTTTACCTGGAAAAGAAGAAAAAACCCTGATGAAATTA
>JASJDW010000321.1 GCA_030064955.1 Crocosphaera sp. | reverse complement strand
TCTTGATAAATAACCTCGATTTTAGCAATTATAGAATCATCTTGTGCTGAACTTAAAAAATTACTCAAGTAAATATTCTTATCATTATCCAATGTACAAGTGAGCAACACAAAAATTAACTGTAATAACGTGCTTTTTCCGCCACCATTTTCGCTACCAATAGGAAAAACAGCAGGTTTTAAACTGGGTTCAAACGTTAATTCTACATTTTTAAGATTACGAAAATTAGGAACATATACTTTAAGTAGTTTCATAATACAATTTTACCTTTAACAATTATTATACAAACTCAATACTAAAACAAACTACCAACTATGATAAAAAAAGCGAAACTCTCCCGAAGGACTAATATATAATTTACCACTTTCTTGATGACTGGGTTGAATACTCACCTCCCAACCTCCATCTAACCTTAAATGAGTAAATCTTTGTCTTAATTCTACCGTTCCCAAAAGTCTTTTTTTACCAACATCAAACTTAATGGGAATTTTTTGCCAGATAATCTTACCCTTAGTATCTTTAAGTACCAAAACGCTTTCAGTTGGAGTTAATAAATATGATTCTAGAATATAAGTAGGGATTCCCAAACGAGATAATCTAACTTGAGATTCTAAGGTTAATAACTCAACATTTCCTTTATAGTCTTGGGAATAATAAGGCCCGTCATCTAAATTAAAAAAATGAGGTTCAAATCGATAGAAAATATACCAAAATGATCCAAAAACAAACAACAAGAAACCACTTAATGTTATGATAATTTGTTTCACTCTATTTTTCATAACTTTTAGTCTATTTGATGTTTTTATAAGAAATACTAACTATAATTATATAAGGTGGGCAACTATTTTACATATTAGAATATTTTTCAAATAATCATTGGTTTGCCCACCCTACGTTTTATGATTTTTTATCCTTTAATTTCATGAATTTAATTCCTCCTAAAATACCTATAAATGCTAATAGTCCTAAACTAGAAGAAGACTCAGGAACAGGTAAAGGAGTTTCTCCAAATGCTAACCAACCGGCGGTACTTAAACCATTACTTCCTGAAGGAACAAAGATATCAATAAATTCCCCAGTTTCTCCGTCGTAACGAACCACGTGATTATCATCTCGACTACTAACATAAAGATTACCATCGGGTCCAAAAATAGGTTGTACAGGACCACCAGTTAACACTCCATTACTGTTATCAGCAAAAATATCAATAAACGCTCCTGTTGTCCCATCATAACGCTTAATATTATCTGCTATAAAGTTAGCAACATAAAGATTGCCATCAGGTCCAAACGTCATCCCTCCTGGAAAATCTCCTGGGGTTCCTGTTGCAAACGTAGTAGTTATTTCTGTTGTTACATCAAAGCGTAAAACCTCGTTAGTGAAGGTACTGGTAAAATATAAATTATTATCAGCCCCAAATCTTAAGCCAAATGGAGGATTTGCCCCACCGCTACCAGAAGGAACGAATTCATCAATAAAATTGCCTGTAACGCCATCATAACGTAACACGCTATCATTGGCTGTATTAGTTACATAAAGATTGCCATCTGGACCAAACGTTAAGTCTTGAGGATTATCTAAACCGCCACTTCCTGAAGTTACAAACTGATCAATAAATAGTCCAGTTGCACCATCATAACGAAGGATACTATCATTATTGAAACTAATTACATAAAAATTCTCATCAGGACCAAAGGTTAACGCGATGGGACCATCTAAACCACCATTTCCTGACCGAATAAAAGGACGTATAAACTCACCTGTTTCCACATCATAACTTAAGACAGAATCTGTATCAAAACTACCCACAAATAAAGCCGTTGATCTAGCTTTTTCAGCTATTAAATTTACTCCTGTTAAAGTAAGCAGGGATACAATAACTGTAGTGTTAATGGATTTAATTATGTTCATATTGTTGTCTATTTTCCTCAACTTTATTCGTTTTCATAGGGATTTTAGCTAAATTTTTCTTGACTTTAAAATAATCTTTAACTTTTTTACATAATTTTCATAGATTTCAACAGACCTTAACTCCTACAATATTCATATCTTTAGTTAAAGTTGATGAAAATAGTATTAGTCCTTATTTATAAAATTTTTAGTAAACCTTGTCTAAACTAAGTTAAAATTGTGAAGAAATCTATAGTAATGTAAATATAATCTACTCACTACCGTACCCTTATGTCTCTTCCCATTCGTAACGTCGCTATTATCGCCCACGTCGATCACGGTAAAACGACCCTGGTTGATGCCCTTCTCAAACAGTCCGGTATCTTTCGTGAAGGGGAAGAGATCCCTGACTGTGTGATGGACTCCAATACTCTTGAACGGGAACGGGGTATTACCATTCTGTCAAAAAATACGGCAGTTCGCTACAATGACACCTTGATTAACATAGTTGACACCCCTGGACACGCAGACTTTGGGGGAGAAGTAGAACGGGTGTTAGGAATGGTGGATGGTTGCATCTTGATTGTAGATGCCAACGAAGGCCCTATGCCACAAACTCGTTTTGTTCTTAAAAAAGCCTTAGAAAAAGGGTTACGTCCCATCGTTGTTGTCAATAAAATTGATCGCCCTCAAGCAGAACCCGATCAAGCAGTCGATAAGGTGTTTGACCTATTTGTAGAATTAGGGGCCGATGACGATCAATGTGACTTTACCACTTTATACGCTTCCGGTTTATCGGGGTTTGCCAAAGAAAATTTAGAGGATGAGTCAGAAGACATGAAACCTCTATTTGAAGCAATTTTACACCATGTTCCCCCACCAGCCGGTGACGTAAGCAAACCCCTACAACTACAAGTTACAACCTTAGACTATTCTGACTATTTAGGGCGTATTATCATTGGTCGCATTCATAATGGAGTCATCAAAGCAGGACAACAAGCAGCTTTGATGAAAGAAGATGGTAACATTGTTAGAGGGAAAATTAGTAAATTATTAGGGTTTGAAGGACTGCAACGGGTAGAATTAGAAGAGTCTAGCGCAGGGAATCTTGTTGCTGTGGCCGGGTTTGCAGATGCTAACATTGGGGAAACTTTAACTTGTCCCGATGAACCTCAAGCGTTACCTTTAATTAAGGTGGATGAACCTACGTTACAGATGACCTTCTCCGTCAATGACTCACCTTTTGCAGGCCAAGAAGGAAAGTTTGTCACATCCCGACAATTACGCGATCGCTTGATAAGAGAGTTGGAAACAAATGTTGCATTGCGGGTTGAACCTGGAGACTCCCCCGATCAATTTTCCGTTTCCGGTCGCGGTGAACTCCATTTAGGTATTTTAATTGAAACCATGCGTCGGGAAGGGTACGAGTTCCAAGTGGCCCAACCTCAAGTTATTTATCGGGAAGTGAACGGACAACCCTACGAACCCTTTGAATACTTAGTCTTAGATGTTCCTGAAGAAGCAGTCGGATCTTGCATTGAACGGTTAGGCCAACGCAAGGGGGAAATGCAAGATATGCAAACTGGGGTCAATGGACGGACTCAGTTAGAGTTTGTCGTCCCTGCGAGGGGTTTATTAGGGTTCCGTGGTGACTTTATCCGTATGACACGGGGTGAAGGTATTATGAACCATAGTTTCTTGGAATATCGTCCTTTATCTGGTGAGTTAGAAACCCGTTACAATGGGGTTATTATCGCTTTTGAAGAAGGAACATCTACCTTCTATGCAATGAAAAACGCAGAAGATCGCGGTGTCTTCTTTATCACCCCTGGAACGAAAGTGTATAAAGGGATGATTATCGGTGAACATAACCGTCCCCAAGACTTAGAGTTAAATGTATGTAAGACAAAACAGTTAACTAACCATCGCGCAGCGAGTGGAGATGAATTGGTTCAACTCCAGGCCCCTGAAGAAATGAGTTTAGAACGGGCCTTAGAATATATTGGGTCGGATGAGTTAGTAGAAGTTACACCAGAGTCTATTCGTCTGCGGAAGATGAAAACGAAAAAATTAGCCAAACGTTAATTTTCTTGGTTTTAGTGATAAAAAGGTTGGAGATGTTTATGTCTTCAACCTTCTTTTTTATGTCCTCATTTTCTGGACTTCAAGGAATCTCTTGAATATTGTGAAACCCATCAAGAGTTATTAAAAGAAGAAGCATTAATCGAACGTCGTCATCTAGAAGAGCGAGGAATCCCTCTTGAGCCTAAGATTACTTCTGGATAAAGAAAACACAGAGATTATGCTAGAAATGGGAGAAAACTAAAAATTGTCACGTCTCTACGCTGATGAGAATTTTCCTTTCCCAGTGGTTAAGTTTCTCAAAGGTAAGTTAATTCGAGTTATTCGTTCTAATAACTAAAAAGAAACTTATTATACATAGATTGTGTTTTAGGCGATCGCCGTCTAGAAAAATGTTAAACTTTATAAGGTAGGTAATACCAACTTTTTTGTAATCAAAAATGAAAAATCAATGGCAGGTAAATACAAAGTTTTTGGTGATATGTTATCAGGGAATTGCTACAAAATTAAATTATTAATGCAGTTTCTAGAAATTGAGCATCAATGGTTCCATATTGATATTCTAGCGCAAGAAAGTCATACTAAAGCATTCAAACAAATGAATCCCAATGCTAAAATACCAGTCCTTGAATTGGCAACTGGAGAGTATCTTTGGGAGTCTAATGCAATTTTAAACTATTTAGCACAAGGCACTAAATTTCTACCAGAAGACAAACTTAAAAGAGCAAAAGTTTTACAATGGCAATTTTTTGAACAGTATAGTCATGAACCCTATATTGCCACAGCAAGATATATCAATAAGTATTTAGGGTTACCCAAAGAACGAGAAGCAGAATATTATGGGAAGCAGGATGGTGGTCACAAAGCACTTGACGTAATGGAAAATTACCTAGGTAATAATCAATTTTTTCTAGGTTCCGATGTAACGATCGCTGATATTAGTTTATACGCATACACTCACGTTGCAGATGAGGGCGGTTTTGATTTATCAAACTATACCAATATTAAACGATGGTTTAGAGATTTTGAAAGTATTCCTGGTTATTTAAAAATGCTCAGAGAAAATGCCTATCTTTAGATTAATAACTATCAAGTTGAGTTAACGAAATTTATTATTCATTTTAAAGAAAACTCTTGCCTCCAAGGCTGTTACCTCGGTAAAATAGATAAGGGTAGAACTATGCAAATTCCTTAAGACTTAGCGAAAAGCT
>JASJDW010000320.1 GCA_030064955.1 Crocosphaera sp. | reverse complement strand
TCAATGGTAAGAGTGAACACAACCCGTTACATGGTGGATGTGCGCCCTTTAACTTTATCTAATCCTGGCATCGAGGGGAAGTTCTACAAGATTAATCCTCATTTAGTTGATGTGGGGGGGGTTACCAGGGGAGACTTTGGCATCCATGCCGACCGCAATGTTCCGGGGACGGCTGGATGTATCGGTATCGAGTCGGAATCGGATTGGAAAGGGGCTTAAGGCGATCCCCTTACTGGTTTCCTATCGCTAGACCCCAAAATTAATCGGGGCATTAATGTACAACATTTATTCAGTTATCAGTTATTTATAGCAGTCACCAAGTCTCCGAGTCAGGGATTAAATATTAGTTATTCCTGATAAGTTGAGGAAATAGTATAAGTTATTCATCTTATTTTAAATCTAATAATCCTTGTTCTTTGAGTTTGGGATTAAAGCGAATTTCCATTTGATTTCTTCGTTGGTTTAATGTTTTTTCAAGGTCTGCTTGAACTCGCCTGGAAACTTTCTTTAATAGTTTAATTTTACCTAATTCATCACTATTTTGATAAGTTTCTTTCTCTGCTTCTGTCATAGAAATTTTAGCATCAATAGGTTGTGTCCATAAGGCTTGATTTTCTGGATCATTGATAGATAAATCTCCATTTTCTTGCGTCCAATTATTTTTTATTTCTTCTAAAATAGTTCGACTGGGACGGGCAATAATTTCAACTTTTAACCAATAACATTGCTGAGGTTGACGTACTAGATGTTGTTTTAAACTGGCATAAATATCACGGGAATAACCAATGAATTTTAACTGTTTATCTTCATCAAAAATGGCATAAACTCCAATTTTTTTTTGGAAGTCTTCAGCAATAATTCCATTTTCATCTAAGTAGGGTAAATAATCTAAGGCGTTTAAACTAGGTAGTTGAGTATCAGTAATCATAGTTAGTTTTCAAGAAAATAATTAGGTTGCAAAGGAAAAATATTACTTAATTAAACGATAAATAGCACAGAGACGACTAGGGTTGAAAATTTTTGCTTTAAAAATAAAATTAGGTGGTACATTAATGATTATATGTTCATCAGATTGATGATATTTTTCAAATTCTGGAGGCATTCCTTTTGGGGTTTGGGTACTATAGGGAACGGGTTGAAATAATAATTCTGTAAATTGGATAGATATTTCTCTATGTGATAATTGTTGAGAAATTTGTTTAACAAACTCTGGATTTTTTAATAAATTAAATAAAGTTTCTTTGCTCTCTGGTGTCAGTTTAAAACTAGCATCAAAACTTTCAACTATTTTTAGACCCATTACACTCTAAACTTTGACAAAATTGCTTTAATTATCATCCTTGCACATCTTGACCCTATTGCAAGTCTTATTCTTTTTTTTGTAATGACACTTAACATTCTATTTTTCCAAAGAGAACGTTTTTTTCAGTTCTAGGGAACATAGAATACTAACTTGTTCTTAGGAAGTTTGTATGTTTCTTAACAGACTTTCGAGGAAGCAGAAGGCAGAAGGAAAGATTTTAGTTAGTAGTAAAGCCTATCTTGGTGTGCTTCCCAATGACAATGACTCATTACTGATAATCTTACTTCATGGGCAAGTATTAATACTTCTGCCTTTCAACTCCTGCCTTGTTTTAATCTTCCTTATAAGCTTCCATTCCTTCGCAAGAACAAACTAAGTTTCTGTCCCCATAGGCGTTATCAATACGTCCTACTGTTGGCCAGAACTTATGTTCTTTTGTCCAAGGGGCGGGATAAGCTGCTTTTTCACGGGAGTAGGGACGTTCCCAGTCACCACAAATCACAGCTTGCGCGGTGTGAGGGGCATTTTTCAGAGGATTATTGTTAGGATCAATTGTACCATTTGCGATCGCATCAGCTTCTTGGTAAATGGTGATCATGGCATCACAGAAACGATCCAACTCAGCTAAGTCTTCGCTCTCGGTAGGTTCTACCATCATAGTACCAATAACAGGCCAAGACACTGTAGGCGCGTGGAAACCGAAGTCCATCAACCGTTTGGCAATGTCATCTACTTCTACCCCTGCTTGTTTTTTCAGAGGACGTAGATCAATGATACATTCATGAGCCACACAACCGGAAGCACCTTTGAAGAGGATAGGATAATAGTCAGCTAAACGATAAGCCATATAGTTAGCGTTGAGGATAGCTACTTTTGTCGCATCAGTTAGCCCTTTTTCCCCCATCATAGCGATGTACATCCAAGAAATGACCAGTATACTAGCACTACCCCAAGGGGCTGCGGAAATGGCTCCGATGGAGGTGTCTACCTTACCATTACTATCGGGGTTGGTGTATGTTTCTACTTCTGTACTGGGTAGAAAAGGGATCAGGTGTTCTTTTACCCCAATGGGACCCATTCCCGGACCGCCACCCCCATGAGGGATGCAGAAGGTTTTGTGGAGGTTGAGGTGACAAACATCAGCCCCAAAGTCAGCCGGACGACATAATCCTACTTGAGCATTCATGTTAGCCCCATCCATATAGACTTGTCCACCGTGACGATGAACGATGTTACAAATGTCTATTATTCCTTCTTCAAATACGCCATGAGTAGAAGGATAGGTTACCATTAAAGCCCCTAAGTTTTCAGCGTGTTTTTCGGCTTTTTTCTCTAAGTCAGCAATATCAATATTGCCGTCTTTATCACATTTAACAGGAACTACTTTCATGCCACACATTACTGCACTGGCAGGGTTTGTGCCGTGTGCAGATTCAGGTATTAAGCAGATATTTCTACTAGATTCTCCTCGACTTTCATGGTATTGACGAATCACTTGTAACCCGGCATATTCTCCTTGAGATCCAGCGTTCGGCTGTAAAGAAATACCATCAAATCCTGTTATCTCTCCTAACCATTCTTCTAACTGTTGGAAAAGAATTTGATAACCTTCGGTTTGAGATAAGGGGGCGAAAGGATGAAGTTTCCCAAACTCTGGCCAAGTGACTGGCATCATCTCAGCAGATGCGTTTAATTTCATAGTACATGATCCCAAAGGAATCATGGAGGTATTCAACGCTAAGTCCTTACTTTCTAACTGATGTAAATATCTCAATAATTCACTTTCAGAATGATATTGATTGAAAACAGGATCAGTTAAATAAGGTGAGGTACGTTTGAGGAAGATGGGAAAGTCAAAATTAACTTGTTGTGCTATCTCTTCAATGGTAAAAGGTAGGTCATCTTTCGCTGCAAAGATTTGCCATAACTCAATGACATCATGAACTGTAGTCGTTTCATCTAAGCTAATACATAACACACCTTTTTCGTATAACCGTAGATTAATCTTACGTTCTGCTGCTGCTTTAATTACGGCTTTTACACTCGCATCACCTACACCAACTTTAACGGTATCAAAGAAGGGTTCATCGTTGATGGTATAACTTAAATTTTGTAAGCCTTTGGCTAGAATAACTGTTAATTGATGTATTCTTTGAGCAATATTTTTGATGCCATCAGGTCCATGATATACCCCATACATTCCTGCAATAACTGCTAGTAATACCTGCGCTGTGCAGATGTTACTGGTGGCTTTTTCCCGACGAATATGTTGTTCTCTGGTTTGTAATGCTAATCTTAACGCAGGGTTTCCTTGTGCATCTTTCGATACCCCGACAATACGCCCTGGAATCTGCCGTTTATAGGCTTCTCTCGTGGCGAAATAGGCTGCGTGAGGTCCACCATATCCCAAGGGTACACCAAAGCGTTGAGTGCTTCCTACGGCGATATCAGCCCCAAATTCTCCGGGTGGTGTTAACAATGCTAAACTCAAAGGATCAGCAGCAACGGTAATTAATGCAGCTTTGTCATGGGCTTTTTCAATAAAGGTGCGATAATCGTAGATAGTGCCATCGGTAGCAGGATATTGTAATAATGCGCCAAAAATTTCTTTATCAAACTCAAAGAAGCGATGATCAGCAATAATTAACTCAATCCCTAACGGATAAGCCCTCGTTTTAATCACTTCAATGGTTTGGGGGTGACAATGAGAGTCCACAAAGAACGCATTAGCCTTTTTATTCTTACATAAACCATAACTCATACTCATGGCTTCTGCTGCTGCTGTCCCTTCATCCAGTAAGGAAGCGTTAGCTATTTCGAGTCCAGTTAACTCTACCATCATGGTTTGATAGTTTAAGAGAGCTTCTAGTCTTCCTTGGGCAATTTCCGCTTGATATGGGGTATAAGCAGTGTACCAACCTGGGTTTTCTAGGATGTTACGTTGAATAACTGGAGGGGTGATACAGTCATGATAACCCATGCCGATATAAGAGCGAAATATCTGATTTTTAGAAGCAATAGACTTCAATTGAGCTAATGCACCGTATTCACTCTGTGCTTCTGGTAAATTCAAGGGTTTGCTGAGGCGGATGGCTTGCGGTACTGTAGCATTGATAAGTTGATCTAGGCTAGAAAAGCCTAGCACCTTGAGCATTTTATCAATTTCTTGGCCATTAGGTCCAATATGTCGGTTGATAAAGCTATCAGTAGGAGAAAGTATAGTTTCGAGGTTAGAACTTTTATTACTGTTGTTTTTGATTTGATTAGCTGTAATATCCAAGTTAGGCATATCAATGATGATCGTTTTGTTATTTAGGGTGTCACAAATGAGCGTCTTGGGTACTTATTGTAATCTTTTGTAACAATGTTCTGCAAGATTTATTCAATATTGTTATTAAGATTTAGTTTTTATCCATAATGAATGGAAGGTGGGCAAGATAAAAGTAGGCGAACAATTATTAATACTGAAGCTTTTTTGCCCACCCTACAAATATCATACAACGTAGGGTGGGCAATTATTGATTAATTCAACTAAACCTTAATATATAATTTATTGCCCACCAAGCTATAACAGTATATACAAAGATTATAACATTACCGCAAGGTGGTCATTGCCCACCCTAATCCTCTAAAACAAATCCTATAATTTTCTATATTTCCTGATGTTAAATCAACGGTAATCATTACTTTTTTAACCAATCATTCATATCGATTAATTCTTCGTTTTTATAGTTTTGAGGTTTCCCTATTTCCCTATTAAGTTCTTTTTGTTCTTGATCACTAACATAAGGCATTAACATATTACATAATAATAACCTTTCTTCTCTCAAAACTTCTCTAATGCTTTCTTTGATTAGATTTTTTAATTCTTGGGTTTCCATAAGCGATCAACTTTCATTTTAGATTACTCTATATCAATAAGGTGGGCAAGATAAAAATAGGCAAATAATTATTAATACTGAAGCTTTTTTGCCCACCCTACAAATACCCTAAAGCATAGGATGGGCAATTATTTATTAATTCAATTAAACTTTATCTGTAGAGTTGATTAGGTAGCTTAGTAAATGATAATTTTTTGCAAAATTATCCGTGATATTCAGGAGTTGTTCATTAGGTATATTCTCTATAATTATTTATGTGAGAACAAATAAGTAAGTGAGTACACAAAATTAATTGCAGATCAAGCTTGACTAAAACCTTGATTATATAAGCATTGCAGGAAATCGAAGTGTGCAATTAATTAAGTTTAGGTACTTATATTTACGGATAAAATACTATGATCAAGAAAATATAGAAAAATTACGGATGGACATTAAGAGTATTCTCGTTAAATTAAATATGTATTGACAAATAACACAATATCTGCTTCGTATGGAGTGTGAGGAATTATGACGAACCTGACTCAATTCATTTTATTGCTTCCTTCAGATGAACAAACTATCAATCAAATCATTTTTTATGGGGGGTTTTGTATTGCTTTTACTGCTACTACTACTATATTAGCAATAGCCTTATATACTCATGTTTTATTTAAGGGAATCAATGATTATCATAGAATTAAGAAGACATCGAAAAACAAGATTGATTTGATTAATTTTATGTTTTCTTTGATTAAGAGATTGATCGAAAAATGGATTGGTAAATAGGCGTATAGGATAGGGGTATAACATAATATTATTATGCTCCTGTCGTATATAATGAATGAAATATATAGTCATAAATCGTCTAATTTAACCATGAATAATGTTTTATTATCTAATCCCCATGGAGGGGAAATTTTGAAATACGAATTTCTAGATGAATTAAATATGAGTAATGATGACTTAGCAAAAGCGATTAATGTTTCTGATTTAATCATCAACAAAATTATTAATGGTAAAACTCCTATAACTGCTGACATTGACCTACGGTTATGTCGCTATTTTCAATTATCAGAGGGTTACTTCTTAAGATTACAGAATGATTATGAGATCATGGAAGCAAAAAGAACATTAGGAGAAACGTTAAAGAAAATTATTCTCCTAGCTGAATCGTAAAACTATTATCATTTTTTTGATTCAAAAACAAATTTTGATAAGATTGTATATTGAGTTTTAGGATAGAATAAAAATGTGTAAATTATTTTATTTAATTGAGGTAATTTATGAATCAAGTTGTATCCATCAGTAAATTTATCAATAGTTATGAAGATGTCTATCAAAAATTCAACCTCAAAAGAACTGAAAAAGAACAATTTTTTTTAGAATGGTTTGAGAATTTACCAGAATTAACCCAGTCTGAAAAAGCGACTTTAGACAAAATTAAACAGAGATATATTAATCATAGAGAAAAAGGATTACTAACAGAATCAACTGTAATTATTTTAGTGATCGCACCTTTATTAGAGTTAGCTGGTTTTTATGACCCACCCTTTATGATTAAAGCAGAAGAATCTCTAGAAATTGAGTTAAAAAACCAAGAAGAAATTTTAAGAGGACGCATCGATGTTTTAGTCATTAAAGATAAGTTATGGATCTTAGTGGTTGAAGCAAAAAACACACAATTAACGGCTGAATTAGCGATTCCTCAATGTTTAGCTTATATGATGGGTCATTGTAATAGTGAAAAGCCAATTTTTGGATTAGTTACAAATGGAGGTGAGTTTATCTTATTGAAGCTAAGTAAACAAAAAATAGCAGAATATGATATTTCTAGAATCTTCTCTTTATTACCTCGCAAAAACGAACTATATGATGTTTTGAGTTTCCTTAAACAGATTAAAAATTAATATTTAAAAATTCTATGGTAGCAGTACAATTACAACAAATTTCTATTCCACCAGGAC
>JASJDW010000052.1 GCA_030064955.1 Crocosphaera sp. | reverse complement strand
AACAAAATTATCTGTTGAGAGAGGGAAGAGGGGGAAGGGTGGGAAGAGAAAATCATGTTTTAAGCTTAATTCCCCCCACACTCCCCACACTCCCCACACCCCCCATTTCATCAATTTTTCAAGCTTATCCGAGCAGTATTGCCACACTCCCCACACTCAACTAACTAAAATTTTGATACACCCAATTGAAAACCGCTATAACTCCTGCCTCAAAGTAATAACCTTTATACGCCATGAGTATGGGATCTGCTATATTAAGCTTCTCGTTCAAAGAAAGCAAAACCAAAGGGTTTAAGTTCAATGGTTCGCTGTCCATTCCCTAAATTAGTGGTGGGAAAATCTTGACTTTGGAAACTAATAATAGGACTACCGTAACGAAAAGAGACTAAATAAGAGCGAGTTTTTTCGCTCATATTGAATACACACAGTAATTCTTGCATCGGCGTTCGACGGAGAAAGGATAAAATCTCATCATCTGCTTCCACCAATTCAATAGACCCATATTTTAAAGCCGGTTGTCGATTGCGCCATTTCAGGAAAAAGCGGAAAAAATTGAGCAACGCATCAGGATTATCTTCTTGTTCGGAAATAGATAAAGATTTGTAATCTTCATCAATGGCCAACCAAGTTTCATCGCTTTCGCTAAAACCAAAATTCTTCTCATGGGGGTTCCAAGGCATAGGGGTTCGACAACCATCTCTTCCTGCAAAATAAGGATAGAAATAAATACCGTAGGGATCTTTCATTTTCTCAATCGAAACCTGGGTTTCAGTTAACCCTAATTCTTCTCCTTGGTAAAAACAAACTAATCCTCGTAAACTCGGCAATAGAGCGATTAACTGTTTTTCAAACTGAGGAATTAAGGATTTATCCTCTGGTTCCCATCGAGATTTAGCACGGGGAAAATCATGGGTACTGGTGGTTAAACAAATCATTTCTCGTTCATCTGCCTCAAGGTATAAGGATAAATCCTCAATGGATTCGGCCACTAATTTAGCGGTCAATTTCTCATTAACCAATAAGGCACTATTGTAAGCAGTGTGCAAACGGCGATCGCCTCGAATATATTCAACGGTTTGCTGCATGGGATCTTCAGCAGCCACAATTTCCCCCATGGCAATGGTACCAGGGTACTTATCAAGGGTTTTGCGAATTCGGCGTAGGGATTTAATATTTTTAACTTGATTGTTATTATGAAAATGAATGTATTTAGCATAGGGATTCAAAGGAGATACCCCATCAGGATCGGGCATTCCTTCTGTCCGTTGGGGATTATCTACCAAACTCGGGTCGTGCATATAATAGTTACAGGCATCTAAGCGAAAGCCATCAACCCCTCTTTCTAGCCAGAATTCAGCCACTTTCATAATTTCTCGCACCACATCAGGATTGTGCCAATTGAGATCAGGCTGATGTTCAAGGAAATTATGTAAATAATATTGTTGGCGAGCGGGGTGCCATTTCCAGGCCGTTCCTCCGAAAATAGAGAGCCATTCATTGGGTTTTTTGCCGTTTTTACCATCTGACCAAACGTACCAGTCTGCTTTCGGATTATCTCGACTGGAGGCACTTTCAAGAAACCAGGGATGAATGCTTGAGGTATGACTCCACACCTGATCAATAACAATTTTCAGGTTACGATCATGAGCCTGTTCAATTAATTCTTCAAAATCTTCTAGGGTACCAAAACGAGGATCGACTGCGTAATAATCAGAGACATCATAACCAAAATCTTCCATTGGGGACTGGAAAAAGGGGGTAATCCAGAGAGCGTCGATAGGTAAAGAAGCCAAATAATCTAACTTTTCAATAATTCCCCTCAAATCTCCGATTCCATCCCCATTACTGTCGTAGAAACTACGAATATAAATTTCGTACATAACGCATCCATACCACCAAGGATATTTTTGTTGTATGCTGACCATAAAATACAGTTCCCATAGAAAAATACAAAAAAACACACACCATCCCCGTTTTTTGAGTCAGGAATCTATTTCCATGATCCCAACTAATTTTTAACTCGGTTACAAGTGCGAGACTAACCCCAGAAATATTTGGGGGGAGCAGATAGTCCTCTGAGATTTTATCCTGACTTTTTTGTGAGTTTAGACAGTTATTCCCAGTTTGTCGATTGAACTTGGCTGATCTCTACTATATTCTAATATTATTTATCCCCATCTTTTGCACTTTATTCCATGGTGTCAGAATAAGATTGTTCCACAGTCACTTCTGGAGTCTCTTCTCCATTAAGAACATCGAGACGGGGAGGAATTTGAGTATTTAATTGATTAATTGCCCACTTTGCTGTCTCTTGAACCTCGCGATCGCTATCATCAATGGCATGACACAGAAGTTGATAAATTTGGGACATTAACTCATGAATTCTGGTTAAATCTCGAATGGCATTTTTACGAACTTGAGGATTTTTATCTTGTAGAGAGAGAGTTAAGGCGTGATTCATGGGTTTCAATGTCCTGGTGCTAATCTGAGACAGAGCTTCTAAAATTAAACTACGTTCTTGAGAGTCTGTATCAATCATTAGATCCACTAGGGGATTCATTGCTCTTGAGTCAGCCATTTGAGCTAATTTCCAAATCGCTTGACGGCGTTTTTTGGGATCCGTTTGCTGTAATTCTTCTAATAAGGTTTCAATCACATCCCCACTGGGAATGCGAGTAGTTTTTTGAATGGGTAAAACAGTTTCAGAGTCTGATGTTTCTACCACAACTTCTGTAGAGGGATCTAATTTGATTGGATTATTTTCAGCAGAAAATAATGAGGTCTGAGGTTCTGATTTATTTTCATAATGAGTCTCAACATGAGTCGATGTTATTTCCTGTAACTCTTCATTATTATTCACCTTAGAGTCTAATTCGGGTTGATCCACTTTATGGGGTTGTAATAATTCTTCGTCCAATTTATCTTGAGAATAAGCCGAAAAACGGCGTAACAATAGCCACATTCCAATCCCAACACCTACAAGGATCACCGCTAAACCAATCCATAAACCGAGACTACTCGCAGTTAAATTAGTAAAGGGATTGTTTTGTTTAGCGAGATAAAACTCAATATTTTGCAAAGCTTGTTGAGCATAAATATCATTGGGTCGTGCTTGAAGTGCTTTTTTAAACTGTGCTTGTGCGGTTTGATAATCTTTTTGCTCAGTGGCTTTATACCCTGCTTGCATGGCTTGATCATAGGTAGAATCAGCAGGAGAGGATAGAGAATCATTGCTGATGCTTTGGGCAATTTTCTTCTCTTTTTTCTCCATTGCATCAAGACCAGAAAACTGGGAATTCGCCAAACTTAGGGAAGGGCAAGTTAAATAAGATAAACAGATGAATAATAATAGAGACAAACGATAGTAAATCATAATAATAAGTTTTAAAGCAGGAATTAATAGTTGTCTTATTAATAGCTTAAACTCTCAGCAGGAGAGTTCCTCAATTGATTTCACCTTTCCACCAACGATCGCCACAAATAAGAGTATGTTTTTGCCAGTGTTGAGAAGCCTGAGGATAGTCTTGACGATAATGCCCGCCCCTGCTTTCCGTGCGAAATAAGGCACTTTTGAGCATTAAATCGGCAATATCTAACAGATTGAGGGTTTCAGAACAAGTCCGTAAATAATTTTGAGCGGTGGCTCCTTGTAATTTAACCGATTGACCCGGTAATAAATTAAGGATAGGTTGACTCATAGAAAAGGATTTAAGGTGTTTTTGCCATAAGCCAACTTGTGTGATGGCTTCTTCTAATACGGTTTGGCTACGGGAAATACCCGCACTTTGCCAGATCAACTGAGGCAAAGCTTGGCGAATTTCTCTTATTTGAGGGATTTCTTGCTCCCATCGTTCTTCATGGTTCATTACAAGCTCTGTTGTCTTTTTCATAGGGACTGGGGAAGTCACGTTCAGTTTTGATAATTGAGCCGCAAACACTAAACACTCTAACAAAGAATTACTAGCAAGGCGATTGGCTCCA
Organism: Crocosphaera sp.; assembly: GCA_030064955.1. Lineage (GTDB taxonomy): Bacteria > Cyanobacteriota > Cyanobacteriia > Cyanobacteriales > Microcystaceae > Crocosphaera. The sequence continues at coordinate 11,146 of JASJDW010000052.1, read as the reverse complement.
TGAACTCCTGTACTAGCGGTTTCTCCGATGGCGTAAAGGCCATTAATAGAAGTCGCATTATTCAAATCTACTTTAACCCCTCCCATCCAATAATGGGCAGCAGGAGCCACTGGAATCGGTTCGTTAAACACATCGACACCCCATTTTTGACAAACCCGAATAATATTGGGAAACCGACGACGAACTCGCTCAGGTTCAATGGGACGTAAATCTAGATAAACATTCGTTTGAGTGGTTTCACGTTGTAAATAATGAAAAATAGCCCGACTCACCACATCTCTTGGGGCTAACTCTCCAGAAGGGTGATAGTCAAACGCAAACCGTCTCCCCTGGGCATCCACTAAATAAGCTCCTTCTCCTCGAACGGCTTCACTGATGAGGAAATGGGGGGCTTCTGGTTTGGTTAAAGCAGTGGGGTGAAATTGGAAAAATTCTAAGTCCCTGATAATGGCTCCTGCACGCCAAGCTAGGGCGACTCCATCCCCTGTACTAACAGCAGGATTGGTAGTTTGAGCATACACTTGGCCACCGCCCCCTGTGGCTAAAATAACCGCTCCTGCTTGAATCCAGTGAATCTGTCCTTGGTAGAGAACACTTAAGCCTTGACAGCGTTTTTCTGTGGGTTCAATCCACAATTGTAAGGCGATCGCTTGGGCTATAATTTCAATGTTAGGTCGTTGTAGAACTTTTTCTGTTAGGGTGGTGATAATGGCTCGTCCTGTAGTATCCGCAGCGTGTAACACACGGGGACGGGAATGGGCTGCTTCTAGGGTCATAGCCAGTTGTGTCCCTTGGCGATCGAAACCCACTCCCATATCAACGAGGGATTCGATCGCGGTGGCTGCATGATCTACTAAAAATTTCACCGCACTAATATCACATAAACCCGCCCCTGCTTTGAGGGTATCTTCTTGGTGAAACTTAGGAGAATCTTCGGGAGCAATGGCCGCAGCAATTCCCCCTTGCGCCCAATCACTAGCCCCTGTTTTTAAGGTATCTTTAGTAATCAGTCCCACGCGATAGTGAGTGGGTAAACACAGTGCAGCGTACAATCCGGCTGCTCCTGACCCAACAACGATAATGTCAAATTGGGGGGTTAAATCCTTCGTTTCCACAGAGTTAGCTGAAGGTATCAAGGTCAATTGGTCAATTTTTATTGTAAATTCCCTACTATCTTAACTTTAAGTGTTCCCACTAATCGATAGAAATGTTTAAAATCATCAACTTAAAGCTTTTCTCCACCGCTCCCTACTCCCTACTCCTCGGCAGTCTCAACTAGCAGTTTAGATGGTTAACAGTTTACCTCACCTTGATAAATTTGATAAACAGAGGAGGATAGATTTTGGGTTGTTATCCAAGCGTTTTTACCTTCTAATTCCCTCAAAGAAAGGTCTTCAGGGGGATCTCCAGCAGGTATTTGACAAATTTTAACCTTGATTGCTGTTTCACTGTCTTCCTGGGGCAAAATCTGTAATATACTTTCAGGAGGCAGATTGGGATAAAGTGGAGTGCCTTGTGCTGTTTCGGACAAAGACAGGACTCCTGTCAGTTGAATCAATGTTCCAGGTTGCGGTGAAGAAGACTCAGGGGAAGGAGGAGGGGGTGGTGGAACCGGAGAAGGAGAAGGTAGGGAGATGGGGGTGGGAGGGGGTTGTAGGAGTTGTCCTATACCGTAAATGGCTGCACCAACAATCAGAAGAAGGATGGCTAAAATCCCAAAAATCAAAGGGATATTCGTTTGTTTAACGACTGGTGTTTCCTGGTTAGCAGCAATGGGGTCAGTGGGTTCTAAGTCTGAGGAAGGATCATCAGGGGGATCGATGGTAGGTTGAGGTTCTTCTGTTCCACTGTCTAAAACTGCTTCTACCTCTGTGATAGATAAGGGGGTGGGGTCAACAGCGGTTAACTTACTTTGACAGTACAGAAGGGAAATTGTGACATTATCGTGGCCATTTTTATTATTAGCCACATGGATGAGTTCTTTGCCTACGGTGGGTAAATCTTGTTCTTGGTCAAAAATTCCCGCAATTGTCAAATTCCAATATTGATCAACTCGATCATAATCGCTTAAACCGTCAGAACATAACAAAAAAATACAATCATCATCCGCAATCAAACGGGTAATATTAGGATGAAGAGATTTAGCATTACTCATGCCTAATGCTTGCACTAAAGCCCCAGCTTGAGGGTATTTAATGGCATCTCGATAAAATAAATACCCTAAACGGACTTCTCTGGAGGCTAAATCATCATCGATGGTAACTTGATGACAACTGTCAGGGGTAATGCGATAAATACGGGAGTCTCCCACATTAGCGAAATAAACCTCATGGTCATGGACTAAGGTTAAAACCAATGTCGTTCCCATGCGTTGTCGATCTTGACGATGTTCTGCATCGTTCCGTTCACTAATACGATTATTGGTGAGATTAATCGCTTCTGCTAAGTCTTGTAACCCTTCTTGACTGTTGCGCGTCTCACTAAAGATGGGGAGTTGAGGAATTTCTTCTACTAGGGTATCGATGGCTAACTGGGAGGCAATTTCTCCTCCATCTTGTCCTCCAACCCCGTCACAGACAATGGTAAAGTTAGGTTCCTCAGCAGAGGGTTCTATCAGTTCTCCAGCTTGAGGATAACAAGCGTCTTCATTATGATCCCGGGTTGGCCCTGCATCGGTTAGAGTGAAAATCTGGTATTTTCTTTCATACCATTGTCCACACTCAATTAAAGCGGGTTCAAAGTAGGTTAAAAGATATTCAGGATGGGGAATTTTGCCCCGTTGTAGATAATCACACAAGGATTGAAGATAATCTACAATCAGGGGGGAGGTTCCTTCTATTAGGGATAACCAGATTTGTCCTAATTCTTTGACACTGTGAAAATTATGTTCGTCTCGATGAAAATCTAATAATTGAATTAACCCCCCATTGACTCGAATTAGGGAGCGATCAAGTAAACTGGAAACCATCTGCTGTCCTTCTAAGGGTTGCCACAGTTTAACCATTTGCCATAACCAGTTTAATTGTCGTAGGGGATTATCATTGGTTTGGGTCCAAATTTCTGTTAAGGGGGGCAATAATTCGGGGTGACGGGGTTCTCCTGACTCGTTAAGGGGAATGGTTCCATATTCAAGTAGTGCAATTTCATTCCCTTGATCGTCAGTTTCTTGAGAAGAATGATAGTAAGTATAGATTTGCGGTAAATGGAGACGATAAGGAAATAACCTAAGATATTTTCTAATTTTCTCGGGAATGTCTTCGCTAAACTCAGGGGAAATTGCGGGTTGACTATCTAAGACAACTTGATGGCTGATCACTAAATAGCGTTCATCTACCCACTGTCCTTCTTCCAAGGATTTTACCCAGTCCCCTAAAGGCCGTAGATATCGCTTGAGTAGAGGGGTTTCACATTTTTCGCACACTCGGTTCTCTGAAGCGTTGATAGTTTGGCATTCAGGGTTAGAACATTGAATAGTTGCCATAGGTTCTCTGATGACAGCGATGGTAGAGAGAGTTTAACGAATAAGCCCAATAACATAAGCCATTATAGCGTTTCTCACCTAAGGCCAGTTCTCAAAAATAACTAGAGATATCTAAATGTTGGGTGTAGGGTGTGGGGTGTAGGGTGTAGGGTTAAATCCTTTTTTCTCCATATCTCTAAATAAGATTTCCCCCTTGCGATAACAACTTAAGTCTCTAATAACTTTTGAGATTTGGTATAAGCTCATAAAAATAAGCTGTTAAGCATCTAAATTACTAGATTAGACTGATGGGGAGACTGGGGGATGGGAAGACGAGGAGAGGATTTACTAATTTGTTGTTTAACTTAATAATGTACTGTGATGTTAAAGCTAGAATTAGATTGAGAAAAGACCAATCCTGACTAAACTTTAATAGAACTCGGTTCATTCACTGCTGCAATAATACGATGACATCCAGAGTCAGGTTTAGCCCATTGATATTGATATTCTTGAGGATTTCCCCAACATAATCCTAAGTATAATTCGGTTCTGGCTGCATCAATTTCAGCCCATTCCACCTCATCAATCAAGTCTTGTATTGAATCAGATGCAATGGGACGACGACGGTGGGCCGATAACCAAAATTTCATGCCTTGAGTCATTTTCCACCAATAATTGATCACAGATTCTTTATGTTTTATTAATATTTCTTTATCCCCTGGAACCGCAATGAGTTGGTTATGTAATTCAGGATACCTGATAGATTGCCCTTGATAAGTACAGGTACGCCAAATAATTCCAGACACCCTCTGTTGTATTTGATATTTATGAATTTGACGACGAAAATCTTGATAGGCAAACACTTGATTCATTTTATCGGTATTGAGTGCTTTGGCAATTACGGGGTTATTAATGCGCTTATGACAAGATAAAATAACTCTTTCTCCTCTCCAGGTGGCTTTTAATTCTTGATCAAGAATACGGATAAGTTGTTGAGTGGTATAGGTCATGGCCAAATCAGGAATAGGGTTTTGATGCTTGTTTATTTATTCTGTCCCTAGTGTATATAGAAATTTGAAAATTGTTCGTATTTTTAAGAAATGAATCATAACTAACAGTTCCTTTAGGAACCATCCCCTATGATGGTGTAATTAGCTACAAATTATTATTCTTATTTTTAATTATTTATGGAAACTGGACAAATTCGTCTTAACAAAGTGACAGGGGAATGGGTGATTTATGCCCCAAGTCGTCGCAAAAGACCTCAAGATTTTCAACAAAGTAATCAAGCTCTTTCTTCTGATAACCACTCTCAAAAAAATTGTCCCTTTTGCTTACAAATTTATAAAGAATCTGAGAAAATTCTCTTAGAGATTAAAGATTATCAACAAGATTTATGGCAAACTAAGGTTGTCGCCAATAAATTTCCTGCTTTAAACTTTCATGAAAATCCTCAACGGAATCTTGAAGGAATTTATATGAGTCTGTCTGGTTATGGTCATCACGAAGTTGTTATTGAAAGTCCTGATCATTATCAAACGATTGCTACCCTCTCCATACCCGAAATTGAAGCTATTATTGAAACCTATCATCAACGGTACTTAAAATTGATGAAAGATAAAGAAATAATGATGGTAATTATCTTTCGTAATCACGGAAAAGGTGCAGGAGCTTCCTTACGACATCCTCACTCTCAAATCATTGCTAGTAACATTGTTCCCAGTCATCGTCGAATTCAAGAAGCAGAAGCTCAACGTTATTTTGATCATTGGGGAAGATGTGTGTATTGTGATATTTTAGAGTTTGAATTGAATGAAAAAATTAGAGTAATTTTAGAGAATAATTTATTTGTTTCTTTTGTTCCTTATGCTGCTGAATTTCCTTGTGAAATTTGGATTATGCCTAAAGAGCATCAAGCAGATTTTGGCAGTATTACGGCTGAAGAAAAAACAGCTTTTGCAACTATTTTAAAAGATAGTTTAAGTCGTTTATATTATAAGTTAAATAACCCTGATTATAATTATGTTATCAATACAGCAGCCCGTTATAAAGCAGAAGAACCTCAGTTACATTGGTATTGTCAAATTAGACCCCGTTTAACGACACCGGCTGGATTTGAATTAGGCTCAGGTATTAGTATTAATCCTTCTATTCCTGAAGTCGATGCTGCTTTTTTACGAGAGTAAATTGATTCACTTATTAATATTATAAAAATCATTGATAAATTAGTATAAGAATCATTGAAAATGTTAGAAGTGGACAGACTTAGGATATATTTTGCAAGATAATTGACCAGAAGATGAGTGAAAATATGATACAATGCCAGGCATCTCATTAAAACACTTTGTTTAATTATCTATCAGGTTACATTGATGTTTGATCCTATCCTTCTTGGTGAATTTTCTCGGAATAATTGTGTTAGTATCTGCACTTTTTTAGTCCCTGCCAATTTGTTAGCGACTTTATTAAGTTTAATTTTTATTGTTGTTAAACCCACTCGTATTCATTTATTAACTTCTGTGACGGTAGCGACCCTATTAGCGATTATTTTATCCCTTCATGTCGCTAGTTGGTGGATCGTTGGAGTTATCCAAGCTCCCACTTTTATTTTACTTGCTTTAGCAACGGTTTGTATTAGTTTAAATGTGTGGGTTGTTATTCAATCTAAACAAAAAGACCCTTGGTTGTCCAAAATAGTAAAACGTACCCTTAAAGTTAGATTATCATCAGCTAATTAAGCTATTATATTATAATGATTACTATCCCTGTCAGATTTGATTGCAAAATAGGCTGACTTTCTCTGAATTAAAATAACAAAATGCCTCAAACTCGTTTTCAATTTAATCGTCAACTGGTTCGCCACTTTATTGAAACAGCACAACCCTATTTTTTTCCCACGGAGTCAACAGATATAATTGAGTCCCCAAGAGTTCAATATATCACTAAAAATACCTGGATATTTTTAGGACTTATTGGGGTTTTGGTTCTTACAGTTGTTAGTTTAGCTTTCTTTTTAACCATTGGCTTAACCTTATTAACGAATCGTATTTTTCCTGACTTTTTTGGAACCGTTGCTGGTGGGTTGGTAACAAGTGTTAATGGGTTTTTAAGATCGAGTTTTCCTTATATTGCTATTGTTGTTATTATTATTAGTGGAGTTATATTTGTCTCCCAAAAATCAAAAGTAGGGGATAAATGGAAACAATGGTCACTATTAGGATTGTTGTTATTTCTACTCTTAGTAGTTAACGGTTTAAATGTTATTTTAAGTTATGCTTTCCGTTTTATTGATACTGCATTAAATCAAAAAAATGCTGATACTTTCTGGCAATTTATGATTGTTTATGGGTTAGTATTAGTCGCTGCAATTCCTATTATTGTTATCTACCGTTATACCAGGCTAAAACTCGGTTTAATGTGGCGAGAATGGCTAACAGAACACTTCTTAAACCGTTATTTTAAAAATCGGGCTTATTATGAATTAGATTCTAACGCTATTAATACAGAAGTTGATAACCCTGATCAACGGATTACTCAAGATATTAAATCGTTTACCACTGTTACCCTTGATTTTTTACTGGATATTCTTGACTCAATTTTAACCCTATTATCGTTCTCAGCTATCTTATATACTATCTCCAAAGAACTCACCTGGGGACTGCTTATTTATGCTATTTTTGGCACAGCCGTTGCGTTAGGGGTAGGAAGTCGTTTAGTTAGTATTAACTATAACCAATTAAGATTAGAAGCAAACTTTCGTTATAGTATGGTCAGGGTGAGAGATAATGCAGAATCCATTGCTTTTTATGGAGGAGAATCTTTAGAAAGAAAACAAGTTGTTGAAAGATTAATTGAAGCCATTAAAAACTTTGATTTATTAATTATTTGGCAATCAATTATCACTTTATTTCAATTAGGATACAATTATTTTACCCGTTTAATTCCTTATCTTATTATTGCTCCTTTATATTTACAAGGAGAATTAGACTTTGGGGCGATCGCACAAGCAAGTGTGGCATTTAGTCAAGTGTTAAGTGCGCTTTCTTTAATTACTAATCAGATTCAAGGTATTACGGAGTTTGCTGCCAGTATTAACCGTTTAGGGGAATTTTATGAGTCATTAAATCCTTTATCCTTTAAAAAAGAAAAGACACAAACTACCTTTATTCATACCCAAGAATCTCCTGATGTAGCTTTAGAAAATATTACCCTACATCCGCCCAATTCTGAAAGAACCTTAATCGAAAATGTTTCTTTAAATGTTAGTAATCATAACAATTTATTGATTATGGGAGCTAGTGGAACTGGAAAAAGTTCCTTGTTAAGAGCGATCGCAGGGTTATGGAATTCTGGAGATGGCATAATCTATCGTCCTGAGGCTGAAGAGATCTTATTTCTACCCCAAAAACCTTACATGATTTTAGGCACATTAAAGGAACAATTATTGTATCCCAATCTCGAAAATAACATCACAGATCAACAATTAAACCAAGTGTTAAAAACGGTTAATTTACCCGACTTAGCAGAAAGATTTGAGGGGTTTGATGCCCAAGAAAATTGGGAAAATGTTTTATCATTAGGAGAACAACAAAGAGTAGCCTTTGCTCGCATTTTAATTACTAAACCCCGTTATGCTATTCTAGATGAAGCCACCAGTGCGTTAGACGTAAAAAATGAACAAAGATTGTATCAAGAATTATCCCACATGGGAACCACTTATATTAGTGTCGGCCATCGACCCACATTAAGCCAATACCATCAACAATTATTGGAAATATTTGATGGAGGAAAGTGGGAACTTAAAGGAATTAAGAGTTAATTGTTAAGCAAATTTATGTCTTTAGAAACCATTTCCATTCAACCGCAAAATAGCAATCCTAAACACCTTTTAGTCATGTTACATGGATGGGGTGCTAATGCCGAAGACTTAGCCTCATTAGCCTCTATGTTAACCCTTCCTGACTGTCAATTCTTGTTTCCTAATGCCCCTTTTTCTCATCCACAAGTTCCTGGGGGACTCGCTTGGTATGCTTTAGAAACGGGTGCCTATGAAGGCATCGAAGAAAGTCGTCAGTTGTTAAAACAGTGGTTACTTTCCTTAGAAGAAAATACGGGTATTCCTTTATCTCGTACTATTTTAAGTGGGTTTTCTCAAGGGGGTGCAATGTCGTTGGATGTAGGCATTAATTTACCGTTAGCAGGTGTTTGTAGTCTAAGCGGTTATTTACAGTTTCAACCCCAAAAATTATCCTCTCCTACGCCTCCTGTTTTGATTATTCATGGTCAACAAGATATGGTTGTTCCTTTGGAAATGGCACAAAAAGCGAGGGAACAATTAACAGCTATTGATGCTACCGTTGAATATCATGAGTTTCCTATGGGCCATGAGATTTCTGGTGATGTTTTGCCAATTTTTGAGCAGTTTATCAAGACTTATCAAACAGACTAAATAATCTCGTCAATCATTTTAGGAACCCCAGCGGTTAAGACTTCATTGCCTGTTTCTGTGACCAAAATATCATCTTCAATTCTAATACCAATACCCCGCCATCTTTCAGGAATTTCTGGTTGTCCCTCGGCGGGTTTAATCTCTTTTCCAATATAGATACCAGGTTCAACGGTTAACACATGACCAGGTTTTAGGGGGTTCCAATTTTCTTCGTCTTTTTTATAAACGCCAACATCATGTACATCTAACCCCAACCAATGACCAGTTCTGTGCATATAAAAAGGTTTATATTTTTCTTCTTTAATTATCTCTTCTAAATCACCTTTTAATAAACCTAAATCGATTAATCCTTCTACTAAAACGCAAACAGCCATATCATGAAACTCATTATAAGGTTTTCCTGGTTTCACTTCTTCAATGGCTTTTAATTGCGCTTCTAATACTAACTCATAAATGGCTTTTTGTTCCCCTGTAAATTTACCATTAACTGGAAAGGTTCGGGTAATGTCTCCATTATAATAACCATAGGAACAACCCGCATCAATTAACAATAAATCATTATCTTGAATCTGACGGTTATTTTCAATATAGTGAAGAATACAAGCATTAGAACCGGAGGCGACAATAGAAGGATAAGCTGGGCCTATTCCACCATGAAGACGAAACGTATGCTCAATTTCTGCTTGAATTTGATACTCATAATGGCCTACTTTAACAAATTCTCTAGCACGGTTATGAGCAGCAGCAGAAATGTCCATTGCTTGACGTAACATAGCCAATTCTGAAGCACTTTTAACCTGTCGCATAGGGTGTAAAATAGGGCTAGTATCTTCAATCGCAACCGGTCCAGTGCCTCGTTTTTGATAGGTTGCCATCAACCGTTGCCAATGGGATAAAATAACCTCATTAAAATGTTTATCTCGTCCTAAATGGTAATAGATACGATCTGCTTTCTTGAGATAGTCGGGTAATTTTTCGTTTAATTCTGTGATGGGATAAGCAATATCTGCACCGTACTTTTCTTTAGCCGCTTCTACCCCACACCGATAACCTGTCCATGTTTCTTTTTCCGGGTCTTTGGGTTGTACAAATAGAATAAAATGATGTTCTTCATGGTGAGGCGCAAGTACCGCTACCGCTTCGGGTTCATTAAATCCTGTTAAATAGAAAAAATCACTATCTTGACGGAAAATATATTCTACATCGTTGTGCATTACTGATGTTGGTGCGGTGCGAAAAATGGCCGTTCCCTGACCAATTTTTTGCATCAATTTGTCTCTACGTTGGCGGTATTCGCTACTGTCAATTGCCATAAGATCCTACTACATACTCACTAATTTATTAGCATAACTTAAAATCTTCTCAAAGGGTAGGAATTTGAGTTTGAACTTAGCCCTAAGTGAAGTCGAAGGGATAATGATGAGGTTTGATACAGTTGTTAATAAGTTAACAGCTTAAAGCATTTATCACTTAAATAGATATAATTACCTTCATAAAAGTTAACGCTAACTAATTTTAATAAAATCTTAACCAGTTAATATAAAGTTTTACCTAGCTTTTTTTTAGCTCTTGTATTATCTTATGAAAAATTGTTATTAGCTTCTGGTATTGAAAAGAAAATGAATATCCCTACATTGTTCAAATCTCTTCCTGTATTTGCTTGTTCTACTCTTTTCTGTTTGGCTTATCCTTCTGTAGTTCAAGCTTCTCCTTTATCCCCATCTAATCATAATAAACAAATTAGTGACAAGGCAATGCCTACCCACGAAACTAATGGTATTCGTTATCAGTTTGCAGGGTGCAAACAGTCAGGTGAAAACTTGAATTGCTCTGTTTTATTGACAACTTTAACACAAGATCAAAGTATTATTGTTGAACCTAGAAAAAATGTAAGACTTATTGATTTTGCTGGTAATCAATATTCTCCTAAATGGATTCAATTGAGTGATAATGGTCAGCGTAACTGGATTAAAAAACTTGAGCTTGTTAAAGATGTTCCGTTAAAGGTTATACTTAATTTTCAAGGAATTAACACTAAGGTTAATGGAGCAGCATTATTACAAATTAAAGAAGGTAAATTAAAAAATTTGTCTTTCTAAAATTTATAGGGTAGGCATTACTCACATCTTGCACCTTCGATAAAACTAGCTAGTTTGTCAGCTATCAGCTATCAGCTATCAGTTATCAGCTATATTCTTATAACACTGTTCGCGCTTAGCCGAAACTTCGCTCTTCTT
>JASJDW010000319.1 GCA_030064955.1 Crocosphaera sp. | reverse complement strand
AACAAAAATGCTAGCAGGAATAATTAGTATTTGTGTTGGAGTTATACCCATTTATTTGCAAATATCTCAACATCAAGTTAATAATAAGAAATTTCAATTGGATAATACTTATAAGTTACATGAAATGCGGTTTAAAGATAAAGTTTTAGAAGAGAGCTTAAAAAAGATTAAATATCATCAATCAGAAATGGATGAATCGTATCCAGACCTTAAAGCTGAAGAATTGGAGAAATATCTAAACAATGTTGTGAAGGACGAGGAGAATTTTAAAAGTCATTTTTATAGGGTTGAAACTTTTTATAGTAATATAGGTGAATGCTTAAAGGATGAGATTTGCTATGAAGATACAGTAATGGCACTTTTTCGAGCCGATATAAAAGAATTTAATGTCTCATTTTTTTCACTAATATGTAAAGAAAGAAAAAATGCAGAAGACTTTGGAAAAAATCTAGAGATGTTCTCTGAAAATTCGCAGGGATTTCAATGTCAGCTTAAATAGGGATAGAGTTAACTAACCTAACTTCGGGATAAGGAAAGGGAGGAGTAGTAAGCTGAAAATAAGACAAATATTCAGTAATTCCTCTCTATGTTCAGTAGAGATGCTTTATCTTGGTGCGTGTGCTGGTTCCAAGATTCCCAGGGTCATCAACCGAAAAAACCTTCTCTTGAGATGGACTGGATTTTAACTCAGTCTGCTTAACCCGAACTCAGGTTACAATAAGTAGAAATAACTGGTATTGGAGAAAAAGAAGAATATAATTATAAAAATAATTCAGCTAACAAAGATAAAAAGTTTTTATCTAAAATAATGAGGAGCAACAGACTGTGCATCTAACAGCCAATCATCGTGTCGCCATTTTACTCCATGAAGGTATTAAAGGGACTCATGGAAAAACAGGACTCGCTTATTTACGTTACGGAAAAGCTGCGATCGCTGCTGTTATTGATGCAGACTGTGCAGGAGAATCCCTAGAAAAAGTAACAGGCATTGCCCAAGATATTCCCATTGTATCCCATATTCAAGAAGCATTAGCTTACAATCCTGATGTCTTATTGATTGGTATTGCACCATCAGGAGGAATTTTACCCCAGGCGTGGTTAGAAGAGGTAAAAGAAGGGGTTAAAGCGGGCTTATCAGTAGTTAATGGCTTACACACTCCTCTAAATCCCTATTTTGAAAGTTTACAACCTCAACAGTGGATTTGGGATATTCGTCAAGAACCGCCAGGGTTAGGTATTGGGTTAGGGAAAGCGCGATCGCTCAATTGTCAGCGTATTTTAACCGTAGGAACAGATATGTCTGTGGGTAAAATGTCCATTGGGTTAGAATGTCACAGGGCTGCTCAAAACCGGGGGATAAACTCTAAATTTTTAGGGACAGGACAAGGGGGGATGATGATTTCTGGAGATGGTATCCCCCTAGATGCAGTGCGAGTGGACTTTGCTGCTGGTGCGGTGGAAAAGATGGTTTTAGGGGCAGGAAATGACTATGATGTTTTATGGATTGAAGGACAAGGATCGTTACTACATCCCGGCTCAACCGCTACCTTACCCTTAATTAGAGGAAGTCAACCCACCGCCTTAATTTTAGTCCATCGTGCCGGACAAACCCATATTCAACACGCACCCCATGTTTCCATTCCCCCTTTACTCCAAGTTATCGAACTGTATGAACAGGTGGCTAAGGTTGGGGGTGCAACGGATGCAGTTAAGGTTAAAGCGATCGCCCTGAATACTTTTCATCTCGAAGAAAAAGAAGCCCAAAAAGCCATAGAAACCGTTCAACAAACCACTGGACTTCCCTGTACTGATGGGGTCAGATTCGGGGGTGATTATTTATTAGATTACCTTCTGTGATATTACCGAGTGACTGTAAGGAACAGCGGCCAGTATCAGTGAATAACTAACTGGCCACCAAATCAACCCTTTGCCATGATCAGACTGTTTTTTTTGACTTCAACAATCGCACTCCTATTCCAGTCGATCCTAGAAGAAGAAGACCAAGAATAGAAGTAGGTTCTGGAACAGTTTGATTATTTGCTGTAACTTGGTTACTAGAACAAATCGAGTCATCAACGACAAAATTAGAATCATCCGCAGTCATAGCAGACCAAACTGGATCGGGTACTGAGTAAGTGCAAGCAGGTTCAGAAACAGGCTCACTCTCACTAAAGATGGGAATGGATTGAGGGGTGTTAGAACCTGTAGGATCATCGATTCTTTTGAGAGGAATTAATTGAGTCTGGATGTGACTACGTGTGTTCTCTGCTTGGGGATTAGAAGTTCCTGAAGGCCAAGCCATTCTGATGGTTCCTCGCATCAGATCAATTCCGTTGGTGAATCCTAAACCACCATTAGCAACAGAATCGAGAAAATAAAAGTTATCTTCTACAAACTGAGTTCCACCAGCTCTTGCTAAGGCTGATAAACCAGAAACATTTTGAATCGTTCCTCCAATTTCTCTGACCTGATTAACACGAATCCTTGAGTTAGTATTAGCACCTACCTTATTGGTTTGTCGGGCTTGAGCAAAAATCTTTAATCCGTCAATATCCTGACAATTGTTAGCAGTGAAAGAGGTGCTTTGAGACGAATCATTATCAAGGGTTAAGGTTACGAGATTTGTCTGTGTATTACAAGTTAATTCAAATGGAACATCAATGCCACTTTCCCAGGTCAATTGTCGATCGGGATCACGCTGATCCATAAAGTTATCTCGATTTCGGCCATTTTCAATGGATTTTGTCCCTAAACTAACTTCCCAGTCCCCATTGCTATTATTGTCATTGACATTGCTATCTCCTCCAGCCCGACCAAAAAATGCGAAGTTGGGACCTCCTTCAATTCGATAGGCTTCATCCCAAACGTCAAAATTGAGTTCTAACCGTGGTCGCAAGTTAATGTCATCTTGATTTTGTGACCAAAAACTGTCCACAGGAAAAAACCCAAAATCAGGGAAATTTAAACTATTATTAGCTTTTAGGGCAACAGATAAGAGATTGCGGTCATCATTGGGATTTCCATTAAGATTACTGTTTAAAATATTGGTGATGAGTCGATTGAATCCGACCCCACTATATCGATTAACCCCTTCGTCGATTTGACCACTAAATAGGGTTGGCGCATTAATACTGCCAGGAGGATTAGCTGGATTAATGGCACTGCTTTCGTCCCAATTTCCCGTAACTTCCAATCCATCTAGGGTGACCCTGGCTACTCCAGAAAAGGGTCGGTTAGGATCATTAAGATTATCAGGATCACTCCCACTTTGAGTCATGATTAGTCTGGCACTAACATTTCTAACCTGTGAACCCATTGGAATTTGGGCAATCACGTCGTCTAAATTCCAACTGAGATAACCCCGTTGTTCATCTCCTGAACCAAACCCATTGCCAACATTTCCCACTTGAATAAAATCAGAACTCCCAAAATTAGTTCCTGGATTGTTAGTATGAGAATAACTATCATTTTCCACATAAAGAGTTCTTGACCAAGTGGCTGCTTCTGCGGGGTTAACAGTCAGAATGGTAACACCTGAAACAAGGATAGTCGTAGTAAGGCTCAAATAAGCATTTAAATTGTGCATTGTTTTTTGGACAAAAATAAAGTTAACTGTAAGAGTGACAAAACAAGGAATAAGATGGGTTTAACCTTAATTAACGGTTCTTAACATAGAGATTCCCTACTGATGTCAAACTCTTGTTTACATCAGCGATTAAAATCAATATTCCCAAAATCTTCTTTTAACCTTTCATAAACGCTTTTTTATTTTTCCCACTAGCTCAAATGTTGCCCCACCTTCAAGAGCAAATCTCATCAAATTGAGATATATTTAAAGCAAATAACCAAGAAATTGAGGAGGCTTTAGTTTTTGTCGTCAATTCCCCAAATTTTAGACCATAAGATAGCAATTATCCCCAATGAACCGGGGGTCTATTTAATGCGTGATCGGGAAGGGGATATTCTTTACATTGGCAAATCAAAACGACTGCGATCGCGGGTTCGCTCCTATTTCCAACCTGGCCAATATCACAGTCCTCGTATTACTTTGATGGTTCAACAGGTAGCTGATATTGAGTTTATTGTTACAGACACCGAAGCAGAAGCCTTAGCCTTAGAAGCCAATCTCATTAAACAACATCAGCCTTATTTCAATGTGCTGCTCAAAGATGATAAGAAATATCCTTATGTTTGTATTACTTGGTCTGAAGCTTATCCCAGGATTTTCATTACCCGTAAACGACGCTTAACTCATCCACGCGATCGCTATTATGGTCCTTATGTAGACACCCATTTACTACGTCAAACGTTACGGTTGGTTAAACGGGTTTTTCCTTTGCGTCAACGGCCTCGACCCTTATTTAAAGATCGTCCTTGTTTAAATTATGATATTGGTCGTTGTCCTGGGGTATGTCAAGGGTTAATTTCTCCTGAAGATTACCATAAAATAGTAGAAAAAGTGGCCATGATTTTCCAGGGAAGAACGGAGGAATTATTACAAAAGTTATCAACCCAAATGGAGTTAGCAGCCAGTCAGTTAAAATTTGAACAAGCTGCCCAAATTCGGGATCAAATTAAAGCGATTCAAGGGTTAGGCATTGAGCAAAAAGTTACCTTACCCGATGACAGTATTTCACGGGATGCTATCGCTTTAGCAGCGGATGATCATTATACTTGCATTCAATTATTCCAAATTCGAGCAGGACGCTTAGTAGGAAGATTAGGCTTTTTTGCTGATACGGTTTCAGGAACGCCAGAAGGCATTTTACAACGGGTTTTAGAAGAACATTATCTACAAGTCGATCCTATAGAAATTCCTAGTGAAATTTTAGTTCAACATCCCTTACCTGAAACAGATATTTTAGTGAATTGGTTAGGAGAAAAAAAAGGAAAAAAAGTTACTATTACTGTTCCCCAAAAGCAACAAAAAGCGGAGTTAGTCCGTTTAGTAGAACGGAACGCAGGGTATGAATTAGAAAATACAAAACGCCATGCTCAACAAAATTTATTGGCTTTAGAAGATTTAGCCCAATTATTAAGTTTACCAACCATTCCTCATCGTATTGAAGGGTATGATATTTCCCATATTCAAGGGTCAAACGCTGTTGCGTCTCAAGTGGTTTTTATTGATGGTGTTCCAGCTAAACAATGTTATCGTCATTACAAAATAAAAAATCCTCAAATTACTATTGGTCATTCCGATGATTTTGCTAGTTTAGCTGAAGTATTAAGTCGTCGATTTCGTTCCTACCAAAATAAGTCAGCAACAGAGTTATTAAACTTAGAAGATTATCCCGATTTAATTATGATTGATGGAGGAAAAGGACAACTTTCATCGGTAATTAAAATTTTAGAAACGATGAATCTTATTCCTCCTTTACAAGTGATTAGTTTAGCTAAAAAACGAGAAGAAATTTTCTTACCTAATCAATCTCAACCTTTAGATACTGATGTTGAACAACCAGGCGTTCAATTATTAAGAAGAGTTCGAGATGAAGCCCATCGATTTGCTGTAACATTTCATCGTCAACAACGGTTAAAAAAAAGCCGTCATTCGCGTTTAGACGATATTCCAGGGTTAGGTTTTCAGCGACAAAAACAACTTATTGCCCATTTTCATTCGATTGATTATATTCGAGAAGCTTCTATTGAAAAGTTACAAGAAGTATCAGGAATTGGTGAAGCTTTAGCTACAGACATCTATCATTATTTTCACCCGAATAATTCTTAAGATAATTCAGTTGAACTATTTCGGCTCTTCCCTCAAGAGTCAGAGAATTCGATCAGTTCTCTGTCTTCAGTTTCACTCAAATGCAGTTTTAATACTAGATCCGCTTATTTAGATCCGAAAAAAAACTAAGAAGTTGTGATGCTGGAGCTAATTCTGCCTAAAATGATTGTTATAGTAAGAGGCAAACTTATGTCGAAGAATAACAACAGTGGTTTATTTGTGGCAGGTGTCGTTATTGGTAGTATGGTAGGGACTGTGACCGGCTTATTATTAGCCCCCCGTTCCGGACGAGAAACCCGACGCATTATCAAAAAATCCGCCGATGCCCTACCAGAAATGGCCGAAGACTTATCAACCACCGTGCAACTACAAGCCGATCGCTTATCAGAGTCAGCGCAAAAGAACTGGGCCGGAACTTTAAGTCGTCTTAAAGAAGCGATCGCAGCCGGCATAGAAGCCACACAACTCGAAACACCCCCCTTAGAATCTCCCCGTGATATTACCGCACAAACCAACTCCTCCAACAATAATTAGGGAAAACTATGGTAAGCGATCCCTTATTTTGGCTTAGCTGTTCTCTGTTTTTAATGGCACTGAGTTTAACAGCCGTTTTACTCTTAGCCATCCCTGTGCTGCAAGAGATAGGCAGGGCAGCCCGTAGTGCTGAAAAACTGTTTGATACTTTGCATCGAGAATTTCCCTCTACCTTACACGCCATTCGTCTGACAGGCTTAGAAATTAGTGAGTTAACCAATGATATTGATAGTGGAGTCAAAAGTGCCTCAGATATGGTTAAACAAGTGGATAATAGCCTCAATGTTACCCAAATACAGATTAAAAAGGTGCAAACAGGAACCCGCCGCTTAGTGAAAGGGTTTCAGGTGGGTTGGAAAACTTGGAACCGTTCTCATATGAGAAGCGAAGAAACAGATCAATCTTAATTTTCGTGTAAAAAAGTTTAATGGATGTTTCCATCGAACTCACGTTAATATAACCGTGACTAACAAAAAAAGCTTTAACAGGATAAAAATAAGACCATGCAGATTGTCAGTTTTTCCGGGACACCAGATGTCCTGTCGGAACAACAACAAACAAGACACCTTGCCACTTTTAATCTAACTGCACCTACTCCCACATCAGGATTAGCAATTGATTTTGACTTTTCTGAGAGTACCGCAGTAGGAGGAAGTGATTTTGAAATCGATTTTGCTGCGAGTGAAAATATTATCTCTGTGGATTTCCTCCCCGATGGGAGTGGTGGTACGGTTAACTTGGCTGGAGCTTTTTCTAGAAGACAAAAACCTAGACAATCCTAAACATAAATAGACATTATGTCTAGGATTTTCCGCCCAGGCCA
>JASJDW010000318.1 GCA_030064955.1 Crocosphaera sp. | reverse complement strand
AAGACCGTCCCCAATTGGTGGCGATCGGTTCGGGCATGGGGGGAGCCGTGGGAATTTCCGTGACGGGAGGGGGCGCAAGTTTTAAAAAACTGCAGGCCGATAGGGAAAAATTTTCACCTTATATATAGGCTCAAAACCCAACCCCCCCCAACCACCCTTGAGGTGTGGTCTGGCCACAACACACCTCCCAAATTTGGGACTTAAAAGTAGTAATTTTTGGAAAAATTTAGTTAAAGGGAATTAATTAATTCATGTTGTTTTGGCAAGTTTACAACGATGACGAAAAGCTAATCACAAAATTGATTTATGGCTTTCAATTTAGCATTGATGTTTTTTATGAATGGTATTTGCATATTATTGGGATAAACCCCGCCGTTAACGGCGGGGTATTCGTTATTACTGTGAAAATTGTCAAATCAAGAACATCCCGAAGCAGACGAATGCAGAATTTATGACGTATAATTCTTGACTCAATTATCCTCAATTATTTAGTTATCGCCCTAATTAGGGCGTTTTTTATTATTAACCTTTGAATTAACCCGATCACCCTATAGTATTTCCTGGACTCATCAGGTACACTTAATATTCAACTTCTGAACTCCTGCTGGGGAGCATCGGGCGAAGCCTGCCCTCCCGAACTCCTAACTCCTAAAACGAGAAGAGTTTGTCCCTCACCAGTATGGGAACTGCTATATTACTCTCCTCCTGACTCCTGACTCGGAGACTCCCCTCTAAATTCTAACGAATTTCTTGGGACAAACACCCCTAAACTTTGGGGAATAACGCGAAAAATAGCAGGGGTATGGGTAACAATTTCCCCATCGGTATTAATATCTTGTGTCTTGCCGGTATAAATTTCGATATATTCTCCTTCTAACGTTCTCACCCAAGGTAAATAACCATGTTGTCCTTGGGGAAGTCGCCATAAAAGGGGAAACAATTGCCACCAATATTGTAATTCTAAACTATATAAATCCAATCTTTGATCATCAATAGTAGCATCTTCAGCCACCGCCATTCCTCCCCCATAAAACCGTCCATTGCCTACAGCAATTTGGATGGTTTTTACTTCTATTGGTTCCCCATTCATCCTAATATGGGCGTGAAAGGAACGGGTTTGACTCATCACTTGTAAAGCAGTAAAAGCATAGGCTAAAACCCCCCAACGGCGTTTGGCCCCTTTGGATAATTTTTCTGTAATCTCCACACTTAACCCCAAACTGGCCACATTAAAAAAGTGTTTTCCATTCACCCAACCCAGATCAATATATTTTAGGTGTCCCTCTGCAATCACTTGACACGCTTGAGGAATACCAAAGGGAATTTTCAGGGTACGAGCTAAATCATTGGCGGTTCCTAGGGGTAAAATCCCTAAAGGGAGGTTCATATCCATTAAACTATCAACCACCCCGTTAAGGGTTCCGTCCCCTCCTCCCACAATCACTAAATCAACTTTGCGACCATGTTTGCGTACCAGTTGGGGTAATTCTTCAGAGGATTTTATGGGGACAACGATCAACTCAAAACCGAGATGGTTAAGAATATCCACCGCTTGGGCAAAACTGTGTTGGCCTTTGCGGGAGTGACGGTTAACTAAAAGAAGGGCCCGTTTTGTCATAATGGGATTCGTTTATGACCGGTAATTATTCGTTAGCTTAGCGTGTTGGCCGCATTTTTTCCTAAAATTTCTTGATTTAATTTACCACTGCGATACCCTTCTAAATCGAGAGTGACATAAATAAAGCCTAATTGTTGCAATTTAGCCACTAATTTGTCTAAATCTGTAGTGGCGACAAATTCCTTAATTTTTTCAGGGGTTAACTCAATTCTGGCGGTGTCTCCTTGCGATCGCACTCTTAAGTTATGATACCCTAAGTTTCGTAGGTAAATTTCAGCCCGTCCCACGCGTTGCAATTTTTCGATGGTAATTTCTTCACCATAGGGAAAACGAGAACTTAAACAGGGTTGAGCAGGTTTATCCCACCAGGGTAAACCTAATCCTTGGGACAGTTGACGGACTTCTAGTTTCGTTATCCCTACTTCTGCTAACGGCGATCGCGCACCTCTTTCTTTGGCTGCTTGAATACCAGGCCGGTAATCTTGTAAGTCATCTGCGTTAACGCCATCCACAACGTAGGGATAACCTCGTTTTAAAGCCAAGGGTTTCAGGGTGTCATGGAGTTCACTTTTACAAAAATAGCAACGGTTGACGGGGTTGGAGGTGTAGTTAGGGTTATCCATTTCATGAGTGGTAACTAACTCATGGGGAATACCAATGGTAGCTGCTTGAATTTTTGCATCTTCTAATTCTTCGGGGAGTAAGGAAGGGGAAACCGCAGTTACTGCTAAAGCGCGATCGCCTAAAACATCATAAGCGATTTTAGCCACCAATGTACTATCAATTCCCCCAGAATAGGCAATTAATGCCCTTTCCATTTCTGTAAATATTGTTTTTAATTGAGTTAATTTATCCGTTAGCATTTTATGTTAAGACAATAATTTAAGCTTTCCATCTAATTTTATCAAATAAGGTAATATTGGGACTTTAGCTGGAATCTGAACTCAATCTTGCGCTAATATAGACAGGACAAGCTTTTTAGGTTGATAGCGATCGCCAACTTCCTATGAGAGAAACCATTTCGACGGCCATGCCTCCTTGTTTCGACAGATGGTGTAAGCGTTTTGACGATATCTTCAAAACGACAGCTCAAAAAAAGGAGTTTAGACACTATTTGGGGGGTTTATTGGGAGAAAGTGAGAGAAAAAATCTCTCTCAAATAGCAGAAGACTCTGTAGATGTGTCTTACCATAGTTTATGTCATTTCTTGGGGTGAACAGGAAATCAACGGTCTCGCTGCGCGAGTGCCTTCGGCAGCGCCGTTTAGAGGTGATGAATTGCTGCCGTCAAACCAAACCTAAGAGTAGATTTTCTTTAATCATTGATGATTCTGGACATAGGAAAAGTGGGAATTTTACATCGGGTGTAGGACGACAGTACATTGGAGAAATTGGGTAGAAGTCTTCTACAGAGAAGCCAAAGGATGGTTAGGACTAAAAGAATATGTTAGGACATATATATTTTGGTGAAAGGGTGTAGGGTGTAGGGTGTAGGGTGTAGGGAACCAAAAAACGTCCTAACTATAATGCGTAGTGCTATAAAATGACAATTGCTGGATTGTTGCAGAAACTAAAGAACAAATGATTATTGAGGGTAGGATTGTGAGGGTGATGGAAAGCTGGCCTCCCCAATTGGCAGTGGAGACTCAGAACGGTCGCTATGATGTCGGACTTTTTTCAGAAACCCCCATTACCCGACAGGGTAAGAGGGTTGGTCTAGGGGAATTAAGGCCTGACCTGCGGATTCGAGTGGAAGGTCAGAACTCTGGTCATCGTGCTATGATTGCTCAAGCCATCGAAATCCTAGCCTAAACAGTAACTGGCAATCGCCAAATCCTAAAGCCATAACTGAGGAAACTGATCGACTAAGGGGTACACTAAACCTAGGTAAATCTCTGTCTCAAAAACAACTTCTGACTTCTGAGTTCGTTATTGCCCAGTTTTTGATAGCTGGGTAATCTCCTCATCGAAACCTTCCACTTCTTCGAGGGGGATACCACCTTCGCTAGCCGACTCTGTATAAACTTCACCTTCACTCGCCTCGGTCGCTTCACCAGTTTCAGGGGCAGTCAGCTCATCAACCTCTTCAGGGGGAGGCATTTCCGAACCGCCGAACACCTCCTCATGTCCATCCTCAAGTTCAGCCTCAGCCATGTCGGCCTGCACGGCTTCTTCGAGTTCATGCCACCTTTGTTCTAAAGTAATCATCATTCAACTCCTGAGGGACTGTTCAACCCGAGCTAACAAGCACGCCTCACTCTCTTGCCTAGGTAGGTACAAGCAGATATAGGAGCCTTGAGAGAGGCTCCCATACTCAAAGCTATCGACCTATTACTTTGTCAAGATTGATTTAACAGATTATCCAAGCTCGGTATAAGTTAGAAACTTAGAGCTTTTTCCATTTAACTAGATTATTAAAGACGGGTCTGTTGATCCGGGTTGCACCATTGTAGCGACTACCTCCGGTGGTATGGATACCAACGATGTGACGTTGCCCATTTCTGTAACGCCAAACTGGTGAACCGCTTTGTCCACCAAAGGTATCAATGCGATAGTAAAGTCTTCTGTAGCTAGTCGTTAAGATGCTGTTAGCATTCCACCACTGAGTTCGATAAGGCTTATCCCCTGGATACCCGGAAGAATTGACAAGCAGACCCCTTAGGCTTGAGGTGGAAAGATTTGCTAGTCCCATCCAACCTACTCGGCTGCCTAACCTTTGGCTTCTGGGTAAGACGATAACGCCGTAGTCGTAATTCGAGTTGCGACTACGGACCCATCCCTTTGTACTGATGAAGTAAGTTCCCACTGCCGAGCCATAGGGTGAGGACCTACCATTGGCTCCTGGAGTGACTATGATTTTCTGAGCCCAGCCTCCAAGACTATGCAGGTAGAGACAGTGACCGGCGGTGAGAACCACCCGTGGGCCAATAAATGCTCCGGTGCCATACACCCATCTACCCGTTCGAGTGTAAATCGCTAAATGGCAGATAGTTCGCCAGGGATAGGGTCTGGTATTCCCAACCCGCACTCGATCATCGCGGCCAAAGACTCTTTCTAGATCCGTATCTTCCAACTCTAGAGGAAAATTTCCTTCTTCCCCCATAATCTCCTCATCGAAACCTTCCACTTCTTCGAGGGGGATACCACCTTCGCTAGCCGACTCTGTATAAACTTCACCTTCACTTGCTTCGGTCGCTTCACCAGTTTCAGGGGCAGTGAGCTGATCAGCCTCTTCAGGAGGAGGCGTTTCCGAACCGCCGAACACTTCCTCATGACCATCTTCAAGTTCAGCTTCGGCCATTTCAGCCGTCATAGCTTCTTCAATTTCACGCCATCGTTCTTCTAGTGTCATGGCTATTCACCTCTTGACATTGCTCTACTTCCGATCCTGCCAAGAAACTACTCTAAAGGGCAATACGACGATCCGCGCAGAGAATTATGACGACATTGCAACAAAAGACCCTTTGAGTAATCCCAACTTTTCTAGGGCGACCACTACCGCCGCCGTTCGGGTTTGAACCCCTAGTTTCCTATGAATATGCTCCAGGTGTTTTCGCACCGTTCCTTTACTGCAATCTAGTAATCTCGCAATTGAGGCATTGCTTTTATCGTTGGCCACCCAAAAAAGTACCTCAGCTTCACGTTGGGTCAGTCCTAGCAATTCTAGAGAAGAAATGGAAAAAGATGGCAGTTCTTGTTCTTCTAACAGCAGCAGATATTTCTGTCCGATTAACTCGCAAATCAGACCAACGAGCAACTGCTTTCCAGCTTGCTCAATATGTAACGGAAAACAGGAGTAACAAACTTTCTGCTTAGATGTCAATAACGAAATCTGATTATGAAGCCAATGTTGTAAGGATTTTGGGCATGAGTGTGGATCATAGGGCGAAAAATACTGGAGTAGCAGTTTTTCTCCTCGTTGAGTCATGAACTGTACTTGCCCCTGGGGGGTCACAATGATCACACCCAGATGCTCGAAAACTTGTTTGAATTGTGTCAGTATTTGTTGCCATTGACTGAATGCAGAGTTATTCTTATCTGTCTGCATCAACACTTGATGCAATAGGTTCAGAATACAGTAATCGCAACTTCCCGAAATCTTTGGCTTGAATACCATTGTCTTTCCAGCTGACTCTAATTCTATTATCTGTTACTTTTGCTACTAATATGAAATCGCGCTTATGTTTGTTAGAAGATGATACCTTTAGAGCAGGGCTGTTTCATTCTCCTGAAAAATATATGGGATATTAGGGATTTAGGGAATTAGGGGTATTTTTGCCAAAATTTAGTTTTTTTCACCAGATTATTTGAATGACAATGTTGGTTACATGGATGAGTTTTTCCTAATCTCAGTAACTTGGGCTAAACAATGAGGGAAAATATCCTGACTAAATTCAGCTAAAAATCGCTTTAATTTAAGATTGTTTCCCATTTACAGATTTAATATCTCCCTATCTTCCAAAAACATAAATTTTCGTGACTTTGCAACAGCCCTAACCCTAATAGGGGATTTAGCCTAAACTCCAGTTATCGGCAAACACACATAAAGCCTAATCCGTGAAGATAGCCATCACTATCACCTACAAATACACTTCCAGTTACCCGAACAACTCCAGGGAGGTAGCTAACTGAGTAATTGGGAATATAGTATTGAAGGTGACTTGCGGTACTTCGGTTATATATGTTTAGAAGTGCTAGAGAGACAATTGCGCGACGTGGTGTAATTCCAACACGAATATCAAAGCTGAAATTATGCCATCTATGACCTCTAAAGTTAAAACGGGCAATGCCACTAACAACATTTCTAATGCACATGCATGCACTTGAAGATAATGCTTCTAATCCCTCTGGACCCTCTTTTTCAAAAGTTTCAAGCTCATCTTCACTAAGCAAAGATTGGTAGTCTACGGCGATAGGTTCTTCTATTTCCTTTTCCGTTAAGATCGTTTTCAATCCCAATTCAGAATCTTTCATGACTTTAATCCTGAGTTCTTTACACGAATCTAGTTTTGGCGTTTCTGAATCAAAATAGGAATAGTCATTCCCATTGCTGCTGGGAGGACATTTCATGATACCCCCACGTAATTCATATCTGAAATCACCAATGTCTTAATTTAATTAAGCCAAAAATTCAAGCTCAAGACAATACGACGATAAGCGTATATAAGTATGAAAATATAGTTACAATTTTCGGTTCTACAGTACATACTAGGCTAAACTATCAGTTAGATGCCAAAACAATAAAGCTCTATTCTTGAAGTTATTTATATTTCTAAAACCAAAACCGCAACGTTTTCAAACTTTCAATCGGTTATTAATTCCTTCCACGACTGCGTTGGTTGTTCTTCTTTCAAAATAACCAACAATTTCCCCGAACCAATTTCTTAT
>JASJDW010000008.1 GCA_030064955.1 Crocosphaera sp. | reverse complement strand
TCTAAATAGCTCTGAATTAATGGTGGCATTTGTGGTCATAAATCCCACTATACATAAAAATGCCCGATTTTACCTCTATGTTGTCAAGAGAGATTCTTTATTGCGGTGAGCAATTACCTGTTGTTGACGGGGTGACATATTACGAATAGCAGCAATTTTCCACTTCCCTTCTTGCTGTACTACGATGAAGGTACTCCATAAATTTCGCACTGTATTATTATCTAGTTTGATTTCATATCTTGTATCGACAATTGCCACATTAGAATCTAAAAATCTGATTTTTTCAATCGTAATGGTTCTTTGTCCTGGGTTACGATTGGAACTCCTTAACATCCCGGCTATGGCAGTTTCATTTCCTCTTCTCCATTCTCCAGAAGAAACTAATTGATCTATATCAGTCGTTAAAATATTTTTCAGTAAATTAATATCTTTTTCTTCTCTTGCTTGATTATACTGCTCAATTAATAGATTAATGTTTCGGTTATCCTCTATATTTTGAGCCATTACAGAAGGAATATTTAAAATGTTTAGACAGATAAATAAAAAGATATTGAGAATTTTCATAATTTGAATAGTCATTATTGTCACTCAATTTTACTATTTCTCATAGTTTCAGTAACAATTTTAGATATTTAACAGAACGATAGTACCAAAATACGGCTAAACTATGATAAGTGCTAAAAATATCCTCAAGCTATGGAGTCTTTAACCCCCGCCCAACAAGAACTCTATGATTGGATAAGGGAGTTCATTAACCAAAATTATTACTCACCGTCCATCAGAGAGATGATGAGAGCAATGGGATTGAGATCGCCTGCCCCTGTTCAAGCTCGTTTGGAAAGGTTGCGTGACAAAGGCTACGTGACATGGATCGATGGAAAAGTACGAACCATTAAACCCCTACAAGTGAAAAAGCCAGGTATTGTTATCAAAGGGTCTATAGCTGCTGGTGGTTTAGTTGAACCCTTTGCTGATGAGCAAACAACCCTCGAACTGCCGTACATCTATGATAGTGATAGCTACTATGCTTTACGAATCCAAGGGGTTTGAATGGTTATTTTTCGTACCAACGACAAGCTTCTTCTCGATAGCAACCTAATGGGTGCGCTCAAAAACAGTTGGCTTGGATCAATCTGCGATCGCTATCTTATCATCGTATATTCCAATCTCAGACCTTCTCCACTAAGCGAGACTTAATAGTTTCTAGTTCTAAAGTTAAATTATCATCATGACGACGAGCTTCCCATTTTCCCTGATGAAAAGAACTTTCCTGCCATCTTCCTTGAATTAATTGTTCATCAGTCGAAACCGTGCCAAAATAATCAATACAATGACGGGAACCGCCAAGATAACATTTACGAAAAGCGATAGTACGGGCTGTGATTTCTCCTGTGACAGTCGCTTCCCCTAAATTACTATCATCTAAAATATTACCAGTTAGGATGTTTTTTCCTTGCACTAAGGTCATTTCAAAACGAGTAGGAATACCATACTGCCAGTAAGTTCCTAGCCATACACCATTAACATCAGCCATAACTCGTACTGAATTGGTTTCTTTCTAATTGTAGGATAAGTTCCTTTTTAATCAACGCTATTTCAGCCACCAACCCTTGCACCTGTGCCACCAATTCTCCTACCAACTTCGTTAGTGCAGCTTGTCTCGTTTGTCGTTTCTTAGGTTGTACTATACTAACCTCTTTGTCCAGGCTTTGCAGCTTCCTCTCCAATCGCTGGATTTCGTTGCGTCTTGCGATCGCTTTAACCATTTCCTTATACTCTACACTGTCTTTAGTCCCCAAATACTGAACCATTTTAGTCTTACGGGAGGGATTGGGTTTATCCTTGGTAGCAGGAGTATAAACAGCTTTCATTAGCCTGTAATAAGTGTACCGTTTACCATTTTTCTTGGTGATGCTGGTAGTGCCGATCCAGGTGTTAGGGGCTGCGACTTTTCCTTGACTTCTTAATTGGGCAATGCGGGCTTGAAGAGCGAGTTTCGTGGGCATTGGTTTTGTGTTAGTGCTGCAATGTTTTAATTATAATTCGGCACTAACTAAAAAGTCAAGGGGCGATTATATATTCAAAGTATCCTTGTGAAAACCTACATATTACCCAAATAATAAGTAATAAAAATCGCAAACAAGCTAACTAAAAATATATGATAAAATAGAAGAAAGAATTGAAAATTATGTCGAAAAAAATTTAATGACCCTAAGACAACCACTATACAGTAAAGAAGAATTTGCTAAACGTGGGGATGAAATTTATGAATCCTTGATTCGCCCTCAAGTTGAAGCTGATAATTATGGAAGAATTGTCGCCCTTGATATTGAAACGGGAGCATTTGAATTAGCTGATGATACTTTAAGTGCCACTGATAAATTGTTGGAAAAATGCCCAAATGCACAAACTTGGGTAGTAAAAATTGGTCATCGTGCCGTTCATCGTTTTGGTGGCAGAACTCTTAAATCAAGCTGATGATCATTGGATATGTTAATGCTAATTACGAGTCCGTTATTCGGTTAGCTGTGGGAAATGATACGGGGCAAAGATTGGTTATTGATGCTGTAATTGATACAGGTTTTAGCGGTTTTGTTAGCTTACCATCAGAGATGATTGAGGAACTAAACTTACCTTGGAGTTATCGAGATCGGGGAACTTTAGGGGATGGGAGTGAAGTGATTTTTGATATTTATCGAGCCTTAGCAATTTGGGATGGAAACTTAGTAACCATAGAAGTGAACTTGGCAGAAACAGAACCGTTAGTCGGGATGAGTCTGTTGAAGGATTTTGAGTTAAAAATTGAAGCTAAACAAAAGGGAAAAGTTACCATTACTTCTTTATTGGAATAATACAGCGATCGCCTTTGAATCAACCATAGTAATTTCTAAAGAAAAATCAAGGATAGAGAGGTTCAATCCTTCAACAATGGCAAAATCAAGGGAAGGAAGTCGAGAGGTTACGGGGAATGGCCATCAAACGAGGAACTACAGGGAAGAAAAACACCCAATCCGTTAAGAAAACGACTCGTTCCTCAAACCATCAGCAACCTTCAAAAACCGTTGAGTCACCCCCCAACCACCAAGAAAGGCTAGATTGGACAGATAGGATGATCTTAGAAACGATGATCAACAACTTTAATGGTGGGCCAGTGGGATTAGAAAGTGTAGCAGCTTCCACAGGAGAAGATGCCAAAACCATTGAGGATGTGTACGAACCTTATCTACTACAAATCGGTTTTTTACATCGCACTCATCGGGGGAGGATGGTCACAGAATTGGCAAGAGAACACTTACTCAAAGGAGTGATCGCCCAACAGAATCAGGGAGTTATAGGTTAAGAATTATGGAATCTGCTCTAATTCTTGAACAACTCGTTTAAGTTCTTCTAGGAGAAAATGAGAGTCTTGGCCTGACTCCGCTATAGTAATGATAGACTGATAAAACCAGAGAAGTCCTTGTTGACCTCCTGTAAAAACTGACCAAATTTGTGAGCCATAATGAGAATATTCCCATAAATTACAACGAGCATTATGTAGTTTATCGGCTAGGATAACTCGACGGACTTCTGGAGGGGCATCACGAAAATTATTGAGATAGATATCTTTGCGTTCTTTCCAAGAAGAAATACTTTTGACTTCTGTACATCGAGACACAATCTCTGCAACAAGTTCTCCAAATTTTTGACGAATTAAATTGGCAGTTAATTGGCCACCTTGATCCTCAATGGCATCATGTAACAGAGCTGCGATCGCTTGATCTTCATCTCCTCCATCTTCAAGTACCAAAGCACTAACGCTGAGTAAATGACTGATATAAGGAACACCAGTAATTTTTCTAATTTGTTGTTGATGAAGTTGATGGGCAAAAACTAAAGCAGACTCAAAACGTTGAGTTAATTGAGTGGTTCTTATTGGGTTAGTCATGGTTGTTCTTCTTGAAAGTTATGGAAGGAAATAAATGTGTATTGATTAAAAATTTAATTGATAAAGTTGTAAAGTTGAATGAATTTCTTCTAAGATTTCCTGTTGTAAAGTTTTTGGAAAGACCACTTTAACTTTTTTTCCCCAAGCTAATAAACGTTGTCGCACAGCTAAATCTTGTTCGTAATAAGTAGCCAGACAAAAGACATAATTTTTCGAGTCAGGATTAGCTTGAGCCAACTTTAAAAAAGACTCAAATTGGTGACGAATTTCTTGTTTATGCTTGGATTCATAAATTCCACTAACTTGTTGAAAAATTTTAGAAAAATTATTGATATTGATTTCTCGAAAAAATTGAGAGCGCAGATTATCTTTGATATGAAGATTATAATGATTTTTGTCAAACTGAAGTAACATGATTTTAGGAGTATTCCAAAAAGCATATCCTAAAATATTACTTTCTAATTCATCTTGAACTTCATCGATGGTGGGAAGTTCATCGTCATCTAACAGTGTCCTTAAAGTATTAGGAACTTTTGAATGGTTCCAATCTAAAATTTCTACTGAGTAAATTCTATCCATTCGATAAGCTTGCCAATCCTCTCGATGAGACTCTATCCCATAAAGATAAAAAGTACGCTGAATATGAATAAAGGCGACTGGGTAGGTGGTCAAAGTTTTTATCGTTTGAGTTTTTTGATCTTTATAACTAAGTTGAATGGGGTTGACTGGAGAGGAATTAAACCAGTTATCGGCTAGAGTATTAAGGAGAGTTTCAAGTTGAGCGAGTGGAATTGAATCAGAAATTAAACATTCTGATTCAAACAGAATTCTTATATTGTTAACAGGAGAAAATTGACGAATCAAATTGGTAATAAATTCATTCTTGAAAAAAGGGGTCGTTTCTTCTTGAGCCGTCAGAGAGAATTTATCCTGATAAAGACTTAATTTATTGTCTAGCTCTTGTTGACTAATTTTCGAGTAAGTTCCTGTCTTTTTTTCTGTAGTATTTGAGGAAGAATGAGATTGAATCCATTGTTGTTGGGCTAAAGTTTTTTGAAAATCAAGCCGAATTAATCTATCTTCTGATTTTTTTTTGAAGGGGAATGAATCGAGTAAATTCTCAATTTGAGTCGGGTTTAAGTTAGGGTAATCTTTTAGAAGAGATTCTTTCCAAGATTGTTCATCAGCCAAATTAAGAAATAATAAATCTCGAACTTTGAATTTTTGTAAAGTAGTTAAACTATGACAGTGAGTTGGGGCAGGTATGGGTGTGAAGGGGTCATCTTCTAAATTGTGAACTGGTTGAAGACAGTGATTTTGAAACTCACTAGGACTAAAGGGATGAAATTCAGTTAAAGGTGCAAATTGAAGAGAATAAGGAAAGTTATTGACTCGGCATCCTCCTTGACTATACAAGGCTTTTACATAAATATAGCATCGAACAGCTTTTTGAAAATTATCTTTGGATATTAAGGAAACTTGAGGACTCAAGAAACTACGAAGAAATGGGATACTAGGGGAAGGAAAACTGGTCATGAGATTTAACCTGTAGGTTTGAAGATAAAAACTAATCATTATTGTCCATGATTAACCAACCTGCGTTAGTGGTGAAAGAAACAATGACTAACGGGGCTTTTAAAGGGCAGACAGGGTTCAGCCCAATAGGTGGCATGAAGACGATAGTGATTATTTTTGATTATGGACTGATAGAGGAAAACCCCTTTTCCATGGGTCGATTATCTTGTTAATTATTGAAAGTAGTTAGTCTCCTTATATTGTTTGATTCGAGAGGTTAAACCTGATGCTGAGGTTACAACAGACTTCATCCCCGAACACAAAAAAGTTAGTCATTAAAAAGCCTGATAATCAATTACTATCAGGAGATACTCTAAAAAAACTCGACTATCCAAATATAAGTAATCCCAATGTAGGATTAATTATAGATGGTGTTGCTCCTAACTGGTTATGTAGTTATTTAGCTATTAAATATCAACATTTAGCATGGATAGGATGTTATTATCCTCCCACAAAAGGAGTTATTATTGTTTCTACTAATGGCTTAGAATATAGAGTTGGTTCTGTGAGCGAGTCAGATAAAAATAATCAAAAAGAACCCAGAGGACTTCTGAACTTAAAAATCACAGAAAGAATAAATACAAAAGGTGATTCTCTACAATGTTTAGATATTAATATTCGTGAAGGACAAATTTCTTTTGAGATTTTAACTAATTTAAAATTACCCAAAAATTTAGATAAATCACGAGGAATTTTATTATGGGGACAAGCCCCCGTTTGGTTATATGTCTTTTTAACATTACGCTGTCAAAGTCTTTTCTTTCCCTGGATAGCTTGTTATAACCAAAAAACCTCGGAAGCTATTGTGATTCATTGTTTGAATAATCAATATGAAATCGGAGAACAATTAGGTTTAATTCCTCCGTTTAAAGCTCCTTCCCCTACTATTGTGATGGGAGGTCCTCCTGAGAGTGGTAAGAGTGTTTTGGCTTATACTCTCAAACAAACTTTACTTAAGAATGGCTTTAATAATCAAGTCTATTTGCATCGAGTTGCTTGGGATGGAGAAGGAGATTGGTTTGCTCAAATGATTAAGGATAACAAAGATTTAGCCATACAATTATCTTATAATGCTGGACGAGCAATTAAACCAAAAGATTTAAGTCAGTATTTTTCTAAGCAAGCTCAATTGATTAACAAAATGCGCTACTATACCAATTTAGTTTTGCTCGATTTTGGGGGAAAACCTGGGGAGTATGATCATCTGTTATTGGATAGCTGTACTCATTATATTCTGATTAGCAGTTCTCCTGAAAAAAATCAGGAATGGCATAATTTTTTTCAACAAAAAAATCTAACTCCTTTAGCTGTGATTGATAGCGTATTATCTAATGAGTGTGAAGTTGTGAGAACAGAACCTTACTTACATATTTGTGCTGGACTCTGGGAATATGAGCAAGCTGTCATTCCTTCTGTGTTACTGGAAAACATTAAAGGTTTATTAGCACATTACTAATCTTTTAAACTGCCTAATCTCTCAAGTCTAGAGAATTTAAAGAACTCCCAATTATCAGTAAAATCAAAAAGCAAAAATCTATGAAAGTCATCGTTTCTACCGTGGGAACCAGTTTATTAACGAATCAAATTGATCGACAAACTGAACGTCATTGGTTTTCTCAATTATCTAATCATGCTAATAAAAAACTAGAGAATATTCCTTCAGATATCAAAAACATTTTAGAAATCTTAAAAAATCGAGCTTTGAAACAATTGAACGAAGGAAATATATCTCAAATTCGTCGAGCTAGTGCTGAATTAAATGGCATTTATGGGATTTATAATAATAACATAAACTCAGGAAAACAAGATTTACACTATTTAATTGCGACAGATACAGCGCAGGGAAAAATAACAGCAGAAATTGTGAAAAGTTATCTTTTAGCACAAGGATTAAGTGTGAATATTTTTACCCCCTCTGGTTTATCCACTACTAATACTTCGGTCTTTTCTGATGGAATTGATCAGTTAATTGTCTGGTTACGAGAAGAGATAGCCATTCCTTACCAAGATCGTTATAAAATTTATTTTAATTTAGTGGGAGGATTTAAAAGTTTACAAGGCTATCTAAACACATTAGCTATGTTTTATGCTGATGCGATTGCTTACATCTTTGAGGGAGAAAATTCTGAATTAATCACTATTCCTCGTCTTCCTATTACTATTGACCAGTCAATTATTGAAACCTATAAATTGCCTTTTGCATTGATGAAAGCAGTTACAGAAGTCAAAGAATTAATAGAAATAAAGGTTAAGGACTATCCTGATATTCCTGAAGCATTGGTTTATATTGTTGATGAGGAAATGACTTTATCGACTTGGGGAAAATTAGTGTGGGAAGAATGTAAAAATGAGATTTTATTAGGAGATTTATTAGAATTTCCTCGGTTAGTTTATTTAGATAGCTTTCGAGAAGACTATAAAAGAAATAAAGATGTTTCTCAGCGTATTAAGTTACAACAGACTTTAGCTAAAGTTTCTGTGTTATTAGAAAAATCTCAGGGAGATACGGTCATTTTGAGGGGCAATAATGCAGGAGGAATTTTATATGATACTTATACGGGTAAATACTCTGATTTGGATCATTTTCGGTTAAATAATGATTGGCGTGTCAGTTGCTTTTCTGAGAATGGCAAATTGTATTTACGTCATTTTGGCCACCATGATTATGTTAACAAAAATCCTTAATTTAGTGAGGAATAACGATGAGATAATCATCGGGAATCATTGACTATTTACTAGCTATCATTTCTGGCATTTTAAAAGGAATAAAATCATGTCTCAATTACTTTCAAAGAATTCAAAATTTAATAATCTTCTTGAAAACTTTTTCTCTCCTAAGTCTCCTTTAGAATTTTTAGGATTAGCTTTAATTACAACTTTAATTAATTTATTATCATCAGGGAATCCTGTTGGGATTATCGGGACTATTCTCGTTGCTTTAGTTTGGTGGCAAGTTAATCGAAAAATTGAGAACAACCGACAAGAAAAGATACAAGAAAAAACTCGATATCGAACCATTAAACAATCACCAAAATTTGCTAAAGGGTTGATTTTGTTATTAAGTCCCTATTCCCCTAGAAATTCTCTATTAAGTTTCGATAAAGTTGAAACTAAAATCAATTATATTTGTCAAACATCTCTTAATAAGTTAAGTGAAGATGATTTTCAAGAAATTAATTTACTTAATTCTAACTTATTGACACAAATTAAAGCTATAGAATATCATTTAGAGGGAGGAACTTTAAGAGACATTTGGTTAATTAATACCCCAAGTATTGAGGAATTGAATATTAAGGGTTCACAAACAACGGCCATAATTCTTGAAACTTATTTAAGATTTAAGTATGGTAATAAATTAGAAATTCATCGTCAAGAGTTTGGTAATCAAAAATTATTGGTTGATGATAGTGATTATGAGAAACTTTATGAGATTGTTGATTATATTTTTAAAGAATCAGGTTACAAGGATGAAGTCATTGTTGCCGATATTACAGGGGGAACAAAAATGATGAGTGTTGCTTTAGCAATGGCCTGTATTCCTCCTAAAAGAAAAATGCAGTATATGGATTCACAAAGAGATTGGGAAGGTAATCCTTTAAAAACAGGAGAAATTAAACCCATTCTTATTGATGTTGATCCTATTCTTTATTTTGATGAGTGAGTAATTAGTTATTAATTTTTATTTGAAAATTAGCTTATAATAGAGGTAATTTATTAATTGCCTCTATTTCTATTTTCCGTTTTTTATACAGGAAAACCCTCTTTCCTTTAGGTAGTTATTATGGAAATAGCTATTTCATAAAAGAGGAATTTAAAGAGCATGGTTGATCTTAATGAGTTTTTGGGTTTACCTAATTTTAGACAAGCTTTTTATAAAGTTGCTGATAATGGAGGATGTGCAGGAATTGATGGTGAAACCATAGAAATGTTTGCTGAAAATGAAGAACTGAATTTAAGAGACTTGAGGAATTCTGTTGCCAATAATTCTTATCAACCTCAACCTTTAAAACAGGTTAAAATTCCTAAAAAAGAGGGTCAATGGCGAGAGTTACATATTCCTATTCTTAGAGATAGAATTGTACAGCAAGCTTTATTAAATATACTTTATCCTGTCACAGAAACGTTATTTTCTAATGATAGTTTTGCTTATCGTCCTAATCGTCATTATACTGATGCGGTGAAACGAGTTGCTTATTGGAGAGATCGAGGTTATTTATATGTTCTTGATGGGGATATTGTTCAATTTTTTGATAATTTAGATCATCATCGCTTATTAGTCGAAGTCAGAAAAATTATTGACAATTTAGGCGTTTTATGTCTAATTAAAGGATGGATTACGGCTGGTGTAACGACAAAAATAGGCATTATTTATCCAGAAAAAGGTGTTCCTCAAGGGGCGGTTATTTCTCCTTTATTAGCTAACATTTATCTTCATGAATTTGACCTCTTTTTCCAACAGTCAGAGCTTAAGTTAGTGCGTTATGCTGATGATTTTTTACTGTTATCAGATACGAAAGATGGCATTATGTCTGCTTATAGTAGCGTCAAGCAATTATTGAATTATATGGGGTTACAACTTCATGAACAAAAAAGCCAGATTACTCATTTTAATAAAGGGTTTCAGTTTTTAGGTCATGGGTTTCTTCGTCAAGCTATTGTTCCTATGGATGATGAGTCTAAATCTTCTAAAAATAAGGGTAAAAAAAAAGCCTCTTTTCGTCGTCAAAAGAAGGTTCAACTATCTCACAGAAGAAAACGTCGCCGATAGTTTTTCAGGAATGGTTACAGTTTAAATTTAGAAATAATCAACCCGAAAATCTTAAAGATTTAGCCAAACTAAAACCAATTTGGAATCAAGATATGGCCACTTTATATTTACTCGAACAAGGAACTTGGTTACAAAAAGAAAATCAACGTTTTGTTGTGCAAGTCTCCAAAAATCAGAAGACAGAATTACTAATGCGTGATATAGAAAGAATACTTGTTTTTGGCAATATTCAGTTATCGACTCATGCTATCAATGCTTGTTTGGATTCAGGAATTTTAGTTTTATTTTTAAAACAATCAGGACAATATCATGGTCATCTTTGGAGTCAACGTTCTACTTATCTTAATCTTGAAATGACTCAAATTAAACGGCATGAAGAAATGCCCTTTCAGTTTGAAGTGTCTAAGGCGATCGTTTACGGAAAGTTAATGAATTCTAAACGGTTATTAATGCGATTAAATCGGAAACGGAAAAGTGATGAAGTTGACAAAGCTATTCAAGGAATTGATTCAGATATCAAAAATTTAGAAAGAGTTGAAACTGTGGATCAATTGAGAGGTTATGAAGGAGTTAGTGCTGCTCGTTATTTTCCTGCTTTTGGTCAATTAATTACTAATCCTAATTTTGAATTTTCTTTACGAAATCGTCAACCTCCTAAAGATCCTGTTAATTCTTTACTCAGTTTTGGTTATACTTTATTATTTAATAATGTGCTGAGTTTAATTATTACAGAAGGATTATCTCCTTATTTTGGAAATTTTCACTATGGAGAAAAAAATAAAACCTATTTGGCTTTTGATTTAATGGAGGAGTTTCGGTCTTTGATTGTAGATTCTTTGGTTTTGAAGTTAATTAATACTCCCTTTTTTAAACCTAATGATTTCGAGAAAAATGAAACTAATGAGGGGGTCTATTTAACCACTACTGCTAGACGCACTTTTCTTAATCATTTTGAAGGTCGTTTGAATGAAATTGTTTCTCATCGAGATATTCAATCTGGAGTTTCTTACCGACAAGTGATTCAGTTACAAATTCGTCGTTATAAACAAGCTATATTACAAAATGTTCCTTATGAACCGTTCATGGGTATGATGTAATGCTGGTTTTAGTGGTTTATGATATTCCTGATGATAGGAGGCGCACAAAGTTATCTAAGTTTCTTGAGGGATATGGAACAAGGGTTCAATTATCGGTTTTTGAGTGTTTCATTTCTTTAGAGGAAATGAGACAATTATATGAACGAGTTCAAAAACGAGTTAACCCAGATGAAGATAATGTTCGTTTTTATTGGATATCAAAAGAAAATATGGGTAGAACTTTGAGTATTGGTGGAGAAATTCCTCAATCTCCCCCAAATTACATAGTAATTTGAAATTTTTGTGATACCATAGGATCAACTTCACAGGTATAGTTTTTTTGAACCTTGAAAACTCAATAAAGTTCTCATTATCTTCTCCGAATCGACGCAGGTAGCCCACTAGCCTCAAACCCCCATTCTTTCGTAGACCTGCGTCGATGCCTTACACCATCAGGGTTTGAGGGTTACGAAAAATTATTTTCTGAGGAAAATTTATTTCGATCTAAGGGGGTGCGTCGATTTGTCCTCTGTAACCCAGTCCCTGTAAGGCTCCTCAGACGAACTCTTTCCTTAAACCTTTCCCCGTCAGGGGATGGAAACTTTTTGTCTTCCACCCAGTGGGATGGAATTGAAACTTTCCTTAAACCTTTCCCCGTCAGGGGATGGAAACAAAGCAACCCCTTTTTCATGCAACTTTAAAGCTGCACAAAGGCTTTCCTTAAACCTTTCCCCGTCAGGGGATGGAAACAAAATATCAAAAAAGAAGAAAAAATTAACAAAACAAACCTTTCCTTAAACCTTTCCCCGTCAGGGGATGGAAACTGCGACGACAAATGGGTCCATAATAACATCCTGCTATACTTTCCTTAAACCTTTCCCCGTCAGGGGATGGAAACCAAAGGTGGCATTGAGAAATGCCCCGAGATTTTGGCCGACACGCTTTCCTTAAACCTTTCCCCCTCAGGGGATGGAAACTGGTGTTTGTTCGGGTTTCTTCTACCAGAACTTCACCTTTCCTTAAACCTTTCCCCGTCAGGGGATGGAAACTCTAGAGGTGCTAGGCACTTATTGAAGATATCCAATAAGCTTTCCTTAAACCTTTCCCCGTCAGGGGATGGAAACAGCACCTGCAAACACTGCTATACTTGTATAAGTTACATCGTTTGCTGATGCTTTCCTTAAACCTTTCCCCGTCAGGGGATGGAAACTGGATTTTTTATGCTCCAAAAGAAGAAAAACTACAGCCTTTCCTTAAACCTTTCCCCGTCAGGGGATGGAAACCTGGGTTGCAGCAGCAACAATTCCTAGCAGGCCCATGATACTTTCCTTAAACCTTTCCCCGTCAGGGGATGGAAACAATTGATAGAAACGCATACTGCGTTTGAGCCTTTCCTTAAACCTTTCCCCGTCAGGGGATGGAAACAGTCTGCACAATCGCCTCGTAGAACAGTTCTACGAGACTTTCCTTAAACCTTTCCCCGTCAGGGGATGGAAACGAGTTTAACAGCCACAGGGTGACTAACATTACTCAATGCGTCAATGCTTTCCTTAAACCTTTCCCCGTCAGGGGATGGAAACAACGAGGTTCTTATCAATACGACCATAACGCCCACTTTCCTTAAACCTTTCCCCGTCAGGGGATGGAAACATTCAACTCTTCTACTAACAGCTTCTACATCATGCTTTCCTTAAACCTTTCCCCGTCAGGGGATGGAAACTACGACGTACAGACCAAGAAAGGATCACTACTGGAATCCTTTCCTTAAACCTTTCCCCGTCAGGGGATGGAAACAAGACTTGTTCCAAGTACAAGCTGAGATGGATTCTTCTTTCCTTAAACCTTTCCCCGTCAGGGGATGGAAACCGTTCCATAAAGGCTTTAACAGCCTTATTTTCAACATCACTTTCCTTAAACCTTTCCCCGTCAGGGGATGGAAACAAGCTGCTCTATTAGATCCTTGGCAAGACCAGGATTCTTTCCTTAAACCTTTCCCCGTCAGGGGATGGAAACTCCTCCGCCAACAGTAGGACATTCGTGGCCAAGTAGACTCTTTCCTTAAACCTTTCCCCGTCAGGGGATGGAAACAGTGAGGATAGTTTATCGTATACCTCAAAGCTTAGCATTACTTTCCTTAAACCTTTCCCCGTCAGGGGATGGAAACTGCGGTTACAGCTCTATAGTAATTTCAACTCTTTCCTTAAACCTTTCCCCGTCAGGGGATGGAAACTGAGTTCGTCAAGAAAATAGTTAATAGACCCCTTCTTTCCTTAAACCTTTCCCCGTCAGGGGATGGAAACTTTTTTCTTCAATCTGCCCATTCATATATGTAATGGGTCTTTCCTTAAACCTTTCCCCGTCAGGGGATGGAAACATAGTGTTCTGCGAAAGGTTGTCGTAGTGCATACTTTCCTTAAACCTTTCCCCGTCAGGGGATGGAAACCTGTTCTGACTGTTGGGGGTGCATTGTACCACGTCATAAGCTTTCCTTAAACCTTTCCCCGTCAGGGGATGGAAACATCTGCCTCTTCCAAGACCAATTCAATAAGAGTTCTTTCCTTAAACCTTTCCCCGTCAGGGGATGGAAACGAGCGTGTGCGCAACGAATTAACTCTAATGCCGCGCTTTCCTTAAACCTTTCCCCGTCAGGGGATGGAAACGTGTAATACCATAGCGTTAAAAACACCAGCTGCGACTTTCCTTAAACCTTTCCCCGTCAGGGGATGGAAACATAGTACTGTCCTGTAAGAAAAGAATACGGCTTCTTTCCTTAAACCTTTCCCCGTCAGGGGATGGAAACGATCAGCTTGTTTTTTGTGTCAAGCCGAGTTCAGAAATTCTTTCCTTAAACCTTTCCCCGTCAGGGGATGGAAACAAAAACCCTTGTATCACATACACCATTTCATCAGCTTTCCTTAAACCTTTCCCCGTCAGGGGATGGAAACCTGGTGTTACCCAGTAGCAAATTTGCTCTTTCATCTTTCCTTAAACCTTTCCCCGTCAGGGGATGGAAACTAAAATGTATGCTAGGTTTTAACAGAAAAAATTATTTCTCTTTCCTTAAACCTTTCCCCGTCAGGGGATGGAAACTGTGACTTTTCAAGCCCCTGGGAAATCTGACCTGCTGTTCTTTCCTTAAACCTTTCCCCGTCAGGGGATGGAAACTGTAGGCGCGGCAGGATCGCCACTTAAACCAGTCCCTTTCCTTAAACCTTTCCCCGTCAGGGGATGGAAACATTTAACTTCTCTGATTGCTACAGTGGTTAACTTTCCTTAAACCTTTCCCCGTCAGGGGATGGAAACCCCAATTTGTCCAGCTCATATAGTATTTAATAAACAACCTTTCCTTAAACCTTTCCCCGTCAGGGGATGGAAACTTCTCTTTCTCCTTCTATTAAGCTTTTTAGACTTTGCTTTCCTTAAACCTTTCCCCGTCAGGGGATGGAAACCAAATTGTACAAATGAAATTTTTTGGTTTTCAAAGAAACTTTCCTTAAACCTTTCCCCGTCAGGGGATGGAAACAAGGTAGAACGATCCATGTATACTACTCCTTTCCTTAAACCTTTCCCCGTCAGGGGATGGAAACGTTTTTCTGTCTTTGCTCTGATTCATGTTTCAGAGTTTTCTTCTTTCCTTAAACCTTTCCCCGTCAGGGGATGGAAACGTTCTTGTTTCATAAACATTTCGAGACATTCCTCGTTGATCTTTCCTTAAACCTTTCCCCGTCAGGGGATGGAAACGTGCTTTTACTGGTTTTGCAACCAGCAAAGAAAAGCAACCTTTCCTTAAACCTTTCCCCGTCAGGGGATGGAAACCCAAATTCCCAACGGAATCAGGAGCGTTGTCCATCTTTCCTTAAACCTTTCCCCGTCAGGGGATGGAAACCGGTGTTAGTAAAGATAACACCTGCCATCATTACTTTCCTTAAACCTTTCCCCGTCAGGGGATGGAAACTTCGGGGTTTGGATCATTTCCAACCTTCATTAAGCTTTCCTTAAACCTTTCCCCGTCAGGGGATGGAAACCCCAAATAATTCCGGATGTTTTATAGAATTAATGGAAGCCTTTCCTTAAACCTTTCCCCGTCAGGGGATGGAAACCCGGTATATATGGGGCGAACAAGAGAGGTTCTCATACTTTCCTTAAACCTTTCCCCGTCAGGGGATGGAAACCTTTTTGGACAATCAGAAAAATTGTTTTGCAAATCCTTTCCTTAAACCTTTCCCCGTCAGGGGATGGAAACACCTCAATTTCTGTATTGTCGACATATCCGACCTTTCCTTAAACCTTTCCCCGTCAGGGGATGGAAACTATTGTGGTGCCACAATTCCCACAATGACAGCCAAAATTACTTTCCTTAAACCTTTCCCCGTCAGGGGATGGAAACAGCCACTGGTCGTCGTTCCCTGAGCTTTTCCGAATCAACTTTCCTTAAACCTTTCCCCGTCAGGGGATGGAAACGTCTAAGTGCTTTTTGCCAGAGATTCTTTAATATTTCCTTTCCTTAAACCTTTCCCCGTCAGGGGATGGAAACTCCTAGCTTAAAGCATAACCCCTCTGTTTCTTTAAGCTTTCCTTAAACCTTTCCCCGTCAGGGGATGGAAACTAGCAAAAGGACGTTGGGGTACGGAAAAAGACAGAAAACTTTCCTTAAACCTTTCCCCGTCAGGGGATGGAAACTAGTGTTTTTTCCTCCATCAGAAAAACTCATTTTTCCTTTCCTTAAACCTTTCCCCGTCAGGGGATGGAAACTTAAAATTACGCCCATGCCCTTAGTGTATGGCTTTCCTTAAACCTTTCCCCGTCAGGGGATGGAAACCTCTTATTTCGATATCTAGAGCATTTTGCCCCATAACCTTTCCTTAAACCTTTCCCCGTCAGGGGATGGAAACTTAGCTCTGTAGGCTCTAAAGCTCTTTCCCTTTCAGCCTTTCCTTAAACCTTTCCCCGTCAGGGGATGGAAACATATCTTTGTTGAGCACTCATCTTTGGCGTAACCTTCGTGTACTTTCCTTAAACCTTTCCCCGTCAGGGGATGGAAACGTTGAAGATGTTTTGATAAGTGATCGCCAAATAAAAAGAGAAAGATGTTAGGAAAAGCCCCTTTCCAGGCATAGGTTTAAATAAAAATGTAAGCAAAAGCAAAAAACATTTATGAGAACCCAAAGAAGGGTATTAATCCTAGCTGATGCTGACAACATCTGGATAGCTGCTCAAAGCTTTAACCGTAAACTAGACTGGCTTCAACTAAGGGATTATTTAGCCAACCCCCAAGAAGGAAGAGAACTCATCGAAATGGTGATTTATGTAGGTTTACCACCAAAGCGAGGGCAATTTGACGAGCAACGAAAAGCTAAAGAAAAGTTCATTTATTGGGCAAAAAGTAACGGCTTTTTAGTTGTATCAAAAGAAGGAAAAAAGAAAGGAGATGATTATGAAACCGACGTAGATATTGTCATGGCTATGGATGCTTTTGAACTCGCCCTAGAAATGCAACCCGATATCGTTGTCTTAATAACAGGAGATTCAGATTTTGCCTATCTCACCAAAAAATTAAGACGGAAGGGAATGAGAGTAGAAGTAGCATCCGTAGAACAAACATTAGGAAACGAACTGAAATTATCTGCTAATAGCATTATTGATTTAATAGGAGTATTCGATGGATTTCAACAACAAAATTCCCGACGGACTTTTCACCGAATTGGAAACACCAATATCTTCGACTAGAAGCCAAATGACCATGAACTCATTGCTCAATAACTTAAAATTTCAACTATCAACTTTATATCAAACAGTAAAAGGAGAAATTATGACCACGATTAATGGAAAATTAGTTGACTTGAACTTAGTTAAACCAGAGGAAGAGGAGTTTAAAACTGTCTATCAACCCTCAGAATACGAAGAAACTGAAGTAGAAATTCTTCAACAGTCAGTTAATATTTTAGCAAACCGTATTCATGAAGTAGAAAGCCATGCTAGTTACTTAGAAAAAGTTTGTAAGAAACTAGAAAAAGAAGAAAAACAAAATGCACGTAAAATCATGATAATTACTTTAGTCGGAACCATAAGCTTAGGAACCCTAGGAGTTTGGGGAGGACTCAGTTATCAAGAGTCTCTAGCAAATAAAAATACAGTTAACTATACAGAAATTGAGGAATATCAAAAGCGTTAATAACTTAATGAGAGCTTGAGGCGCAAAAAAGGGAAAAGTTACTCATAATTATTTTCCCTTTTTCTAGCCCATAAGGGCTTAATATTAGTAAGTCCTTTTCTGTTTTGAAAGCCTAAATGATAGATGAATAGGAAACAAAAATGAGAGCAACGATTAACGGCAAATTAGTCGATTTACCAGAAGGAGCAACCGTAGAAGATTTAAGAGCAAAAATCCCACAGATAGGTCAAGATGATGTCATAGAAGAAGGATTTAACGGTACTAGACCCCTCAAAGATAATGAAGCCTTAAAAGAAGGCTCAAAAGTTTGGACAGTTCCTAAAATAGTTAAAGGCAATTTAATTTGATTAAGTCAACTCAATGCTAAATATTGTTACATTTATTCTAAAAATAGAAAAAAATGCCTGTTACCATTAAAAGTAATCAAACTCAGATAAAAATAAGCGATCGCTTAAAATCCGAACTAAAAATCCTCGAAAAAATCACCCCTAGCATTACTATTGGTATCAAAACTATTAAGAAGATAAAATATACAGCCCTTTTAATTAAAGGAATGTCTTTATCTTCTAAAAAATTTAAAGTAACCAAAACAGATATTCTCTTTTTATTACCGCCTGAATACCCTCGTCTTCCCCCCATAGGATGCTATCTAAACTATCCTTGGAAAACCGTAGGACAAGGAGATCATCACTTCACGCAA
Organism: Crocosphaera sp.; assembly: GCA_030064955.1. Lineage (GTDB taxonomy): Bacteria > Cyanobacteriota > Cyanobacteriia > Cyanobacteriales > Microcystaceae > Crocosphaera. The sequence goes on along the minus strand of JASJDW010000008.1, from coordinate 13,580 downwards.
CAAAGTCATTATGGCGCACCTTTTTTAAGCGATGAAGGTTGGTATTGGTACTGTGTTGGATTAGGGGGAGGGTTTAATCGGGAGAAATGGTTAAACGCTTGGCGACCAGCAAAAAATCCCGAAAAAGGGCATAACTTAGGAACCTTATTTATAACAGCCTCTTGGGTTATAAATAGTGATAATTAAAGAAAATCATAAGTCAAAATTAGAGTAAGTAATTATTCCGAGTAAACCAAAGTAATTAAAGATCAAAAATATGGGAAGTATTGTACAAATTCCTCCGATAATCTGGTTAGCTTTCCGTCAAGCTATGCTACAAGGCAAAAAAGATAATTCAGAAGTAATTGGTTTTTTATTTTGTGAACGTTATCTCATCTCTAAAAAAAAGATGCGCTATATTCCAAAAGTATGGATTGTTCCTGATAAAGATTGTTATGAATACCAATCGAATCAAGCATTAGTTCTGAAACAAGACTTTCATCTATATCTACTAAAAACCTATGTTTTCCAGTCTGATTACCATATTATTCATATTCATACCCATGAAGGACAGGAAATACCAGAATTTTCACCGATTGATGATCAATATGAATCCCAATATGCACAGTTTTTAACCAACTATTGCCCTCATAAACCTCGACTTATTTCAGGAGTATTCAACGAATCTTTAGAAAAAGGTAAATTTAAAATTTGGCAAAGAAACGGGGAGGATTCTGAAGCTATTATCTATCAAAAAGAATGGCTACCTGTGAATTCATCATTAAAAGAAGAATATGAGAACACTGAAACTAAGTTAAGATTTCACCGTCAACAGATGTTTGGCCAAGGATTTCAACACCAATTAGCACAATTAAACGTTACCTTAATCGGATGTGGGGGAATTGGCTCAATTTTCGCTGAATTATTAGGAAGATTAGGGGTCAAAAAATGGACATTAATCGATCCTGATCAACTCGATATTACCAATCTTAATCGAATGCCATCTGCTACCTTAAAAATGGCTGAACAAAAATGGTATAAAGTGCATTATGTCAAGGGTTTGCTCAAGAAAATTTATCCGACAGGTTCTCAAGTTAAAGCCCTACCTATGTCTATTCAAGACACTTCAATTATCCCAGAAATCAAGTCATCTGATTTAATTGTCGTTGCTACCGATAACCATTATTCTCGACAACTAGCCCAAGAATTAGCGATCGCTTATATGCGCCCCCTAGTGTGTTTAGGCACTCATATTGAAGTCAGAGAAGAAAATCAGCCAAGAATGTACACTCGTATCACCATTCCACCATTAGGTGGCAATTGGTGTTTGATGTGTGGCAACATCATTAACCTACAGCAAGCGAGCTTAGAAGTAGCTCCATCAGATATTCATGAGTTAGCCAGTCAAAGGGGTTATCTTCAAGACGTAGAAACTCCCTCTGTCTTTTGGTTAAATGGCATTTGTGCCAGTACCGCAGTAGGGATGATTCAGGAAATAATCACGGGCTTTATAGATATTAGTCAAGGATTAGACTGGATTTATGAGTTTTCGACTTCTAACTGGTTAAAAACAGATGTATCTTACCTAAACACCCCCGATTGTTATTTTTGTGGGGAGAAGATTCTTCCCCAGGAAAACCCCCTTTCCTCTTTGATGATAGGATCAGATTGTTCCTAAGAAAAACAAAACACATTCAACTCTAAAGAAAATATTAAGAGAATCGAATTAGAGAGGAAAAAAGAATAAGTTAGGACAAAGGAGATAATTCTCAAATATGTTCCCTACTTGTTTTAGCCTCAAAATTAGTCTCAAATTGGGCTAGTTGTCCGTGCCGTAAAAGTATTGAAAAATCAACAAATGAACGAGACTCAAGAAACCTTTTATCTGGTTTTATTAGAAACATCAGGGAACCAAAACTATATATTTTCTACTAATAAATTAAAAGAAAATATTGGGGCATCAGAATTGACTTATAGGGTAGGGACACAATGGGTTTTGGACTTAGTAGGAAATATCAATGAAACTCCCGAATTAACCCAATGGCAAAACAGTCAAGAATTTAGAGAAATACTCTTAAATTCAGAGATAAATCCACAGATTGAGGATTTAAAGAAACCAGTAGAAATTATTATTGCTACATCAGGAAAAGCACTTTTATTAACTAAAAGTGAGGAAAACGCTAGACAAATTATTAAAAATCTAACATCGAGAGCTTTAAAAGAAGCACCAGGAATTGATTTATGTGGTGTGTTTGTAGAATTTGAATGGAATAATTTAGTTGAAGGAATTAAAGCAGTTTATCAAAAATTTCAAAAAGTTCATAGTCAACTATCTTCCCCTTTAACAAGGTTTTTACAACTTCCCATAATAGAACCTTGTAAAAATAGTGGTTATCCAGCATCTTATTTTGATAATAAACGGAAAACTGTTATCTCTAAAATAAGTTTAGAAAAGCAACAACAAAAAGAAGAATCATTAAAGCGATTCAATAAAATTTTAGCTATCTACCAGCCCAACAGAAAATTTATTGAAGATATTAATAAATTAGAAAAGAAGTTCGACAATTTAGATTGGTTAGCTATTATTCATGCAGATGGTAATGGATTAGGACAGATATTTCTCAATTTTCAAAACTACCTAGAAAAACCTAACGATTCACGAGAATATATTAAGAAATTAAGAGAATTTTCTTTGGCTTTAGATATCTGTACTGAAAAAGCTTTTATAACAGCAATTGAGCAAAACTATCCTCAATCGACTCAAGAAATTCCTTTAATTCCTCTAATTATTGGCGGTGATGATTTAACAATTGTTTGTGAAGGTAAAAAAGCAATAAAATTAACTAAAGATTTTCTAGAAAACTTTGAAAAAGAAACATCCCAAGCTCAAAAGATAGGAGAGAACCCAATTGAAGTTATCCCAGAACTTAGTGCAGAAGCTTTTCAAGGGGTTAACCATTTATCAGCTTGTGCAGGAGTGGCAATTATTAAACCCCATTTTCCTTTTTCTGTCGCCTATGAGTTAGCAGAAGATTTAATTAAAAAAGCAAAACAAGTCAAGAATTACGTAACACAAACTGATGAAAAGGAAAAGGATGAGACTCAACCCTTACCTTGTTCAGCTATTGATTTTCATATTCTCTATGATTCGAGTGATGTAAAACTATCTTCGATTCGAGGCAAATTAAAAATTAAAGATACAATTTTACATAATCGTCCTTATGTTGTTACTCCTTTAGAAAAACTACAAAAAGCAGATAACAAAGATTGGGCAAAACAGCATCATTGGAATGTCTTAGAGAAAAAAGTTAAAATAATTAATGCTAAAAGTAAAGAAGATATCCAAACAAAAGCCTTACCAAGCAGTCAAATTCATAATCTTAGAACCGCTCTATTTTCAGGAAAAGAAGTGGCTGACGCTCAATATCAATTAATCTATCATCGTTATCAAGAACAAGGAATTAAAAAATTAGAAGATAGTGAAAATTCTCTTTATCGAGACAAATTAGAAGGCTATGAATATACTGATACTAAAGACAATATAACTCACATAACAAGTGTATTAGATGCGATTGATGCTGCTGAATTTTTAACAGAGGAAGAAGAAAATGTCTAACAACACAAGTCAATTTGAAACGCTATCTTTAACCTTGACAATAGACATGCTAAGTGATTGGCATATTGGTTCTGGTACAGGAAGAACAGGAGAGATAGATAGTTTAGTCAAAAGAGATCATAATGAACTTCCTTATATTCCAGCAAAAACAATTACAGGAATATGGAGAGATAATTGTGAGTTATTGACTCAAGGATTAGACGAAAATCAAGAGAATGGTACGTGGCAAAAATGGGTTAATTATTTATTTGGAGATCAACCTTCAGATCCTGAACGTTCTGTTGAACTATCTATTAATAAACCGATTCCTGCTGCTTTATCTATTCGTCCTGCTTATTTTCCTGCCGAACTATCAAAATTAATTAATAGTAAAGAAAAAACCATTAGTAAACAACTAAAACAAGCGATTACTTTTATTAAGCCAGGTATCACAATAGATAGTCAATCGGGTTGTGCAGTACAAGATTGTTTGCGACTAGAAGAACAAGTGAGAATGGGAACTATTTTAACAGCAGAATGTACTCTTTATTTACCCGAAAATGAAGAGCAGCAAAAAACCGCTTATTCTCTTTTAATTCTCAGTGCTAAACTTGTAGAAAGATTAGGGGGTAATCGACGTAGAGGTTCAGGTAAATGTCGTTTTATTATTAATAATAATTCCCCTTTTAAAATTTTTAAAAATGATGATGAATTAACAGCAATTAAATGGCTCAGAAACAGTGATAAAGAGATTGAAATACCTGAAACTCTTGATGATTATCTAAGTCATAATAATTCAACTTCTCAATCAGAATTTTTTAGTTATACAAATAATAATAATAATTGGGTTGCTCTTCCCTTACAGATTGAACTGCGATCGCCTCTTATTATTGCTAAACGAACGGTAGGAAACGTGGTGGAAAGTTTAGACTATATTCCTGGTACCCATTTACTAAAATTAGTCGCTAGAAAGTTAGGAAAATTAGGGATTAGCTTAACTGAAGCTATTACGAAAGGCGATTTATTAGTAACCAATGCCACCATTGTCATTGAAGAACAAAAAAGTCAGCCTGTTCCCTTCTGTTTATTCTATGAAAAATTAACAGGAGGGTTAGAAAAATTAGATACAGGAGGTCAAGTTTACAATCGTTTTTGTGAACCTGAACCTGATAAAAAACAATTAAAAGGACATCGTACTGGATATCTTATCTCAACTGAGAATAACACTAAACCTGTGTATAAAACTGTGGATTTAAGTTTAGGAACTCATAATGTTATAGAGGATAAATATCAACGTCCCACAAGAGAAGTAGGGGGAGTTTACAGTTATCAAGCAATAAAGACAGGAACAAAGCTCATTACAGAGTTAAGATTAACGAAAGATTTAGCTAATAAAATTAAAGAGAAAAAAGCTCAATGGTGGAAAACCCTAGAAGGAAGCGATCGCATAGGACAATCAAAAAAAGATGACTATGGAAATGTGAAAATTACTGTGGGAATCCCCTCTGATATTACTACAGAGACAGAGGGGATTAATTCTGTCTCTGATGAGCAATTAAATGGTAAACTATATGTCTGGTTACTTTCTGATTTATTATTAAGGAATAAATGTTTACGTCCCAGTATTAATAGCGAAGATTTAGCCAAAGAACTGAGTGATGATAAATTAGGAATTAAAGTTGAAAAAATCCCCTCTAAAGATACGGAAAACATAAATACTTTAACAGCAATAGCTCGTCAAAATCGCTTAGAATCATGGCAAGTAAAATGGGGATTACCTCGACCTTCTTTAGTAGGAAATAGTGCTGGTAGTTGTTTTATATTTCAAATAACTTATCCTCAAGACAGTAACAAAATCACTGAATTTAAAAATAAATTACAGCAATTAGAAGTCAGTGGAATTGGAGAAAGAACAGCAGAAGGTTATGGACAAATATCCTTTAACCATCCTTTATTAGTTAATGAGTTTCCGAAGAGATTTGAAAAACAAGATCATGAAAAACAGCAGCAAAAAACTCAACAGACTTCTAGTAAGTCTAGTTCTAAAACAAATTTAATAAAAGAGAAAGGAGAGAAAAGTAGGATCTTTAACTATGCTGCTATCACTGAAACAGCAGCTTTACGAGAAGACATATATAGACAAGTGACTAAGATGGCTTCTCAAGAGAAAAGACGAGAAGAAGTATTAGGAATAACTATCAAAGATGGAGAAAGTAAACCTTCTATGAGTCAGTTGGGCGCATTAAGAACTGTAATGAGTCGATTACAATCTCAGGATGATTCAGAAAATATTATTAGTTGGATTGATAGTGTCTTGGATAATAAAAATCGTCGAGAAAAATGGAATAAAGAAAGTTTAGAGGAAATTAAAAAATTAGTTAATCAATCTAATAAAATTTGGCAACATATAAATATTAATCCTGACTTAATTCTCACTGAAAATGGATTAATAAGACAACAAAGGGAATTATGGGCAGAAACCATACGAGCATTGATTAGTCTTTCTATTTTAGCTCATAAAAGAGACTTAGAAAAACCTAGCACTCAGTCTGAAACTCAACAAACATCGGAGGTCTAATATGGCGAGGAAACTTCATTCACGGTACAAAATTACAGGAGAATTAATAACCATGAGTCCTCTACATATTGGAGGATTAGGAGGAGATATTGATAGTGATTTAGCTTTAGCTGTTAATGGGAAAGGAGAGTATTATGTTCCAGGGACAAGTATGGCGGGAGCCTTAAGAAATTGGATGGAAATTATTGATAAAGACACAACAGACTTTCTTTGGGGTGATAATGAAAATTATGACCATGCTAGTTTTGTCTTAGTAGAAGATGCTCCTATAAAACTGTCACGGCAAGTACCAGAAATTCGAGATAATGTAGCCATTGATCGTCAATGGGGAACTGCCGTTGAGCAAATGAAATTTGACCGAATGATTCTTCCAAGAGGAGTAAAAATACCTCTAGAAATAACTATTGAAAGACCTTATGCAAAAAAATATAATCAGTCTTCTATTATCAAGCTTTCAAATGAGGAATGGCATCATTATCAATTCTCTTTGTGCCAATTATTAAATGCACTACAACAAGGACAAATTTCATTAGGTGCGGCTAAAACAAGAGGGTTAGGAAAAGTAAAACTCTATGACCCCAAAGTTCATAAGCAAGAAATAGACAATTTTCAAGGATTTTTAGACTATTTAGAAGATAAGTTAGCAGATGATACACACAACTGGACTAATGAAGGAATAGAAATTCAGTCAGATAACTTAGGAAAAATAGAAATTTCTATTCACTGGAAACCCGTTAGTTCGGTCATGGTTAAAGCAGAAGGAGAGGGGATCGCTGTTGATATTCTTCCCTTAGTTAGTGGATTTAATGGAGGGATTACTTTTGTCTTACCCGGAAGTTCTATTAAAGGTGCATTGAGAACCCAAGCTGAACGAATTATGAGAACTGTTCTTCAAGAAGAACCCCCTCGAATTGATGATAATTCAAACAAAAATTTTAATGACCAAATTGATTTACGTTTAGTCAAAACTTTATTTGGTTCTCCTGCTAAGTTAGATTCAAATAGCCAGCAATTGGGCTATTTGGGAGCCTTATCTGTTGATGACTGTTTTGCTAAAATCCCTCTTAATTATTGGCCAGAAGTGGAAAATGCTAAGGATGAAAGTTCTTTAAGAAATGCCTTAGACCATAATAAACTTTATCACACTCAACAAGCTTTTCATGTAGCCATAGATCGTTGGACAGGAGGAGCCGCCGATAGTTATCTGTATACCATTCTTGAACCAATGGGGGTGACTTGGTTTCCTCTTAATTTAAGTCTTGATTTACATCGTTTAGAGCGAAAAAATTATGAAAATGAATATTATCCTTGTTCCGTTTTACTCTTATTAACCCTCAGAGATTTAATTAATCAAAGAATCCCCTTGGGATTTGGTACAAATAGAGGTTTTGGAGCTATTGACATCACTAAGATTGATTTTAAAGGAATCGGAAATTTAAAAGATTTAACTTCATTAAATAACTTGGAGTTAACTCAACCAAAACATGACTTATCAGATATGAATCAGACTTTATTAAATACATTAAATCGAGAATGGCAAACTTGGATTGATAATCAAACTTCACAGGAGGTTAACTAAAATGACTGAGAAAATTCTCTATCAGATTGGTTTATCTGATGTTACTTTATTAGACATAATTCAACTATATAAGAAGAAACTGAAAGATGCTATTGCCTTACTTTATTCTCCACAGTCTTGTTATTTCGCTAGGCTTCAAGAGACTAATGACTTGGGTAAATTAATGATTTTTGACTCAGAAAAAACTAATCGAGAAATTGACCTTGTTCTTAATTATCAAAAAAGTTATATTTTTGAAGCCAGAATATTTAATGAACATTATGAACTACGCTGGTTAAATGATTATAATGGAAAAGGTAAAGCCGTTTTGCTATCTGAAGTCCCACTATCTAATGATTCAGGAATAGATCAAGAGTTTAGTTCATCTCTTGAACCGTATGATCAATCTTCAGGACTATTTAAGTTTATTGACACCATTCCACAGCAATATTTAATCTGGGGAGAAAAAATTGATGATAAATCTTTAGATAATTGGGTGACAGTCTCTACTGCGAGGATTGGGTCGTTAAATATTCCTTTCAATAAAGACTTAGACAAAAATAAACGAATTTATTTAAAGACCTTAGAATATTTCAAAGAAGTAGATGAGTGTGGTAACGTCTCTGTCATTGAAGAACGATTAGTTAATTTGGAGGTACAGTAAAATGACTGAAGGAACTTTATTTGTTAAAATCAAAAAAAATAAAAAGGGAAACATTAAAAAAGATATTCAATTAATCTTTACTAACAGTAGGGCTGAATATTCTACTAAAAATCTTAATCAAATTCCTCCTGAACAAGTTTCCCTTGCTTTAACTGAAAAATTAGCGGAAAATATTAGACAGGAGATTACCGTACAGTTTGAAGAAGAAGGAGATCAACTCCTAAAAATTCGAGAAAAAGGAACAGACTGGGATCGTCCAGAAGCTAAACCAGTTAAACCTACTGAGAAAAAGAACAAAGAAATACAAGCATTTACTCGAAAATCTACGTCTAAAACCAATAAAAATATAGTTGGGGAATTTCATAACCCTTATAATTTTATTCCTGCATTATCTAGAAAACATTTAGATAACTATCCGGAAAAAGATATTGCAAAAGAATTAGGTGATGATCTTCCTAAAGGACATGGATGCTATCATCAAAATTATTGGAGTGGTCGGATTTCCGTTACTTTAAAAACTGTTACTCCCCTATTAATCCCTGATGCTTCTAATGCTACTGAAGATAAGAATAACCATAAAACCTATTCTATTCGTATTGATTCAGAGGGAAAACCTTATTTACCCTCTACTTCTATTAAAGGGATGGTAAGAAGTGCTTATGAAGCTGTTACTAATTCTCGATTAAGTATTTTTAAAAAACATCAAGATCGATTAGCTTATCGAATGTCTACAAAAATAGGATTACAGATGATCCCAGCTAGAATTGAGAATAACCGAATTTATCTCTATACAGGTACATCAGAGATTAGTAATGATGGAAAGCCCATTCAAGGTTATCCTATGTATGCTGCATGGTTAAAATGCTATAATCCGAATAATTCTGAAAGAGCAAGAAGGGCTATTAGATATCCTAATAATTCTTTACCAGAACATGGTGAAAAAATTACAGCTTGGATAGAAAAATATCAAAAAGTTAGAAATAATGGCCAAGTTGTTTTTAGCTATTGGAAGGTTAGAAAAATTGTTCGTTTTGGAGAAAAAATTGGACAGAAACCAGAACCTAGTAATGGATTTAGGAACCACCAGTCTTTAGGAGAAATTCAAAAAGTTAATGGTTTTGTTTGCCTTACTAACAAAAATATAGATAATAAGCATGATGAACGGCTCTTCTTCTCAATTAATTCACCTATTGAGATAGAACTCAATTGCAGTCTGAAAAAAAAATGGACAGAATTAATTAGTAATTATCAGAAAATTCATGAAACCGAAAGAAATCAAGGGAAACTCTCTCCTCCAGCACTTAATAATTCTGTGTGGTCACGTCATATTACTGGAGGTGAATTAGAAAAAAGTTTAAGTGATGGTACACTTTGTTATGCTCAAGTTCAGAAAAATGGTAATGATTATAATGTTATTAATTTATATCCTGTGATGATTTCCAGAGGATTATATCAAGTCTCTCCGGATAGTCTCCTAAAGGATTCTAAGTTACATCCTGCAAGTTACATTGATGAATTATCTCCTGCTGATCGAGTATTTGGATGGGTTAAACAAAATAAAGGTCAATCAAAAACTCAAAAAGGGACAACCTCCTATAAAGGAAACTTAAGAATTTTTAATGTTACTTGTCGGACAGATGATGGGATAGAATCTTTTGGAGATACTGGTTTTCCTCTGACTATTTTGGGGGAGCCAAAAGAACAACAAGCCAGATTTTATCAAGCTCAGGATAAATCAGGAACTCCCTTAGATAATAGTAGGGAAGAACAAGCTTATAGTGATGTTGATCAAGGATTAAGAGGAAGAAAAGTTTATCCTCATCATAATGGATTACCTGATAAATATTGGTCTGAACCTCAGAAATATCGCTCCGAAGATATTAATGGTTATTATCAAGAGTATCGTCAACCTTCTGGAGAAAAAGAAAAAACTGATCAAAATCGTTCAATTAAAGCATGGGTTAAACCTAATGTTGAATTTTCCTTTACTATTGATATTATTAACTTATCTCCAGTAGAATTGGGCGCATTGCTTTGGTTACTTTCTTTAGAGGATAATTATTATCATCGTTTAGGAGGTGGAAAACCGTTAGGTTTTGGGAGTGTTCAACTCAATATTAATTGGGATAACACTGATTTAAGAACCGGTGAAGATTGGCAAAAATATTATCAATCTCTTTTCCCCATTAATAAACCAGATGCTAAAACAGCAGAGACTTGTATTGAATTGTTTAAAACTGCCCTAGAACAAGCTTACGGAAATGGGACTACTTTTCAGGATATTTCTTTTATTACGGCTTTCAGAACTTCTGCTAAAGGATTTGATGATAAATTACCGATTCATTATCCTCGAACGACGAAAGAACGTAATCCAAAAGGGGAAGGGTTCGATTGGTTTGTTGACAATGAAAGAGTGGGGCAAGGATTAAAACTTCCTTTACCCTCATTAGCAGAAGATACAGGATTACCTTTTAATCCTTGTCAAAATCAGTCTAATAACTCAACAAATAATCGGAGGTAAATAATGGCAAAAATTCTTATTTCTCCACTTGGAGTAGGAGGAAGATTTAAAGAGCAAACCAAAAATCGAGAGGGACGAGAGTATCAAAATACTACTTATAAAATAGATGATAAATATTATCATAATAGCCGATTTATTTCCTCAGTTTTGTATAAACATTTTGACTTAGATGGAGTCATTTTTATTGGTACTGTTAAGTCCATGTGGGAAGCTGTTTATGAATATTTTTGTGAGGAAAATCAAATTGATGTAAATACCGAATATTGGTGGAATTTAGTCGATACAATTGATCAATGTAATTATAATAGTAATTTAGACATATTAGATTTATCAATCCTTGAAGAAATTTTAGGAACTCAATCTCAGTGTATTCTCATTAAATATGGAATAACTGAAGAGGAATTATGGGAGAATTTTGAGCGAGTTATTGAGGTGATTAATTCTTTAAGTAACCGAGATGAAATTTATATTGATATTACTCATGCCTTTCGGTCTTTATCTGTTCTCCAATTTTTGAGTATCACTTTTATCCAAGATTTATTGATTGATAAGGAAATTACAATTAAAGGAATTTATTATGGGATGTTAGAAGTGGCTCGTCCTAGTGAATTAGGTTTTACCCCTATTATTAATTTAATGCCTTTTTTTGAAATGATTTCTTGGATGCAAGGAGCTTATAGTTTTAAAAATTTTGGTAATGGGTATTTGATTTCTCAATTATTACATCAACAAAATCAACTAGCATTATCCAAGAATATTTTACAGCTTTCTGAAGCAATCAATTTGAATTATTTACCTACTATTCAACAACGAGCTATTGATTTAAAATCTAGTCTACATCAAGGAGAGAACACTATACCTTTTAAGTATCTTAAGCATATTCCAGAGGATTTTGTCAATCAATTTTCCTCTCCATTTTCTCGACAAAGTGATTTCCAAATAGAATTAGCTAAGTGGTACTTTGATCATAAACATTATGCCGCCGGATATGTCACCTTGGCTGAATCTATTATCACTTATCTCTGTGAGCTTAATCATCTAGACTTTAAAAATTATGATGATAGAGAAAAAATGAAGAAAATGCTAGGAGACGATTCCCATAAACAACGAGAATTATCTTATCTATTTAATCAAAAAATAAATCGTATTCGTAATGCCATTGCTCATGCTTCTTATAATAAAAAAAGACCCAGCTATTTAGATGCTATTAACAATGCTAATACTTATTATCATCAGATAAAAAATATATTTAACTCAAGAACATTGGGAGAAATTCATCACAATTAAAAAAAGCTAATCATTAGTTGGTTAATTCATTATTATCAAGAGTTCAGTAATTTACGAGCTAACTTGGCATAAGTTTTAACAGTTTCATAAGATATATCCATATCTTCTGCTATCTCTTTTAAAGATTCTCCTTGTTCTTGACGCGCTAAAATCGTAGCTCTAGTTTGACACACTTTTAAGGCTCTTTCTCCTCCCTTTCGCTTTTGAAAACTCATTAATTGTAGGGTGAGTTCTTCAATACGTTTACTGATTGAAATACCTATGTTTACTGATTCTTTTATATTCTCATTAGAGAACCAACCATTACGAGTTTGTCCTAAACCGAACGGAGTTTTATGCCCTGTCCCACAATAAGGTGCAAGTTGACCTAAAGCAAAAAATAATTGAGTAAACTCTTGGTGCTTTCTTCCCTGTGTTGATAATCCATATTCAACTCCACCAATAAACCCCGTTACCATCCCTTTTTTTCCTCCAGTCACTTTGAGGGTTTGGATTTGATGGCGTAAAATAATGACATGATTATCGACCCATTGTAAAAAAGTCTCTGAATCAATAGGATGATTAGCAAAATCATTCCATCGTCGTAAATAACTTTGAAAAACATTAAAGGGTAAAGGTAAAGGAAAATGATGTTGTTTACGACGAAAACTGGTAGGAGAAGTAAAAGTTAACGCTAACGTTTCTTCAATGGGGGTTTCTAATAAAGATTGATACGTTATTGGTGGATAAGTAATCGTATTTGATAAAATTTCCCATGAAACAGTTTTCTGTTTAATAATATCAGGAAAATTATTAACCCATTCTTGTAACCATTGAACGACTGATGAATTTAAGCCAGTAATTTTAAATGAATAGGATTGTTCAGTAGAAATCTGTATCCTTTCAGATGTATTTAATTCTAATCCATTTAATCTTGAAATCGTAAAAGGTTTTTCTGATTGTCCATCATGTAAGTATTGAGATAATTCTGGATTACTTTGACGAACTTCATTCAAAAACCATCCATGAAGTCCAGTAATATATTGTGGACGAATAACTCCATTATTTAAAGCTTTTAATTCTAAACGAGTCTCTATTAAATCCATTGATACTTTTTGTTTTAATCAGATTTTTCTTGATTTTTGAATATTAAGAAATATCAAGATAATTCAAGTCAGTTTTGGTGATTTTAGTAAATTTATGATACTATCAAATCATAAATTTTGGAACCTTGAAAACTAAATATTGTCTCATCATTTCCTGCAAATCGACGCAGGTCGTCTATGACCCTCAAAGCAGCATTCTCTCGTAGACCTGCGTCGATGCCTTATATAATCAGGGTTTGAGGGTTATGAAAAATTGTTTTCTGAGGGAAAATTGTTTCGATTTAAGGGGGTGCGTCGATTTGTCCTCTGTAAC
>JASJDW010000317.1 GCA_030064955.1 Crocosphaera sp. | reverse complement strand
CCACCACCAAGGGGGGCAAAATGCCCCCCTTGGTGGTGGTAAGTAAAGCGAAAAAATCTTAAACTAAGGTCAACTTATAATGATCCATTGCCTTGAGGAGTTTGTCAATAATGAATTCATTGTTAACCAAATATCGCTTAAAGTCCCCTCTAGCTTGGGGTTTAACCCTTGCGTTTAGTAGTAGTTTATTAGTGGGGTGCAATAACCAAACCTCCACCAACACTGGAACCTCTCCTAGTCCCAATACTCTCTCAGCTAGTGGAAATGGGTTAAAATTAGGGGCATTATTACCAGTGACAGGAGACTTATCCTCCATTGGGGCTAATATGCCAGAAGCAGTTAAATTAGCCATTGATGAGATTAATGCTTGTGGTGGAGTTAATGGTCAACCTGTTATCTTAATAACTGAAGATAGTCAAACCGATCCCACAGCAGGGGGTGCAGCCATGACTAAACTAGCAGAAGTTGATCGGGTGGCTGGCGTGGTGGGGGCGTTTGCCAGTAGTGTTTCTGGGGCTGCTGTGGGTATTGCAGCGCAAAACGAAGTGATGTTAGTTTCTCCAGGCAGTACCAGCCCTGTGTTTACGGATCAGGCTCAAAATGGGGAATTTAACGGCTATTGGGCCAGAACCGCCCCTCCTGATACCTATCAAGCCCAAGCGTTAGCAGCTTTAGCCGAAAAACAAGGCTTTGAGAATGTTTCTACAGTGGTTATTAATAATGATTATGGGGTAGGGTTTGAACAACAGTTTGTGGGGGCGTTTGAGAAGTCAGGGGGTAAACTCACCAATAAAGAAAAACCCGTCCGTTACGATCCTAAAGCTGCTACTCTCGATAGTGAAGCAGCAGCAGCTTTTGCCAATAACCCTGATGCAGTGGCTGCGGTACTTTATGCAGAAACCGGCAGTATTTTATTACAGGCAGCCTATAAACAAGGGTTAAGCGATGGAGTTACGGTTTTGTTAACCGATGGGGTATATTCTGAGGATTTTGTGGAACAGGTGGGCAAAACCCCTGATGGCACGTATATTTTAGAAGGGGCTTTAGGAACGGTTCCAGGGGCTGATGGTGAAGCCTTAGATGCCTTTACTACCAAGTGGAATGAGAAGACAGGTAAGGATGTAACCGCGTTTGTTCCCCATAGTTGGGACGCAACCATCTTATTAATGTTGGCCGCCGAAGCAGCTAAAGCGAACACTGGAGAAGGTATTCAAAGCAAAATTAGAGAAGTGGCCAATGGTCCAGGAACGGAAGTTAGTGATCCCTGTGAAGCGATCGCTTTGGTTCGTGATGGAGAAGACATCAATTATCAAGGAGCTAGTGGTAACGTCGACATTGATGAGAATGGGGACGTTGTTGGTAGTTACGATGTCTGGACTGTCAAAGCAGATGGTACTACGGAGGTCATTGATAAAGTAAGTCCTACTGAATAATTTTTAAAAATATAGCCCGCTCTCGCGGGTTGATTTTTAGGTCTCTCAGATACAATAGTTTAGCGAACCCATTAGGACTACTTTATGACTTGGACTCGCCATCATGTTTTAGGGTTAAAAGATTGGACACCAGAGGAATATGATACCCTACTACAAACCGCTTCTAGTTTCCGTGAAGTGTTATCGAGTCGCACCAAGAAAGTTCCAGCACTTCAAGGGGTGGTGGTGACTAATCTGTTTTTTGAACCGTCTACCCGTACCCGTAGCAGTTTTGAATTGGCTGCAAAGCGTCTTTCCGCTGATATTTTGAATTTTTCCCCTGGAACTTCTTCCCTAACGAAAGGAGAAACTATATTAGACACGGCTAAAACTTATCTGGCCATGGGAACAAATCTAATGGTCATTCGCCACAAACAAGCAGGGGTTCCCCAGGCGATCGCATTAGAAATGGATCGTCTCAACACTGGAGTTGGCATTCTCAACGCAGGAGACGGACAACATGAACATCCATCCCAAGGATTATTAGATTTATTTACGTTGTGTTGTTTATTAGATTTTGATCACCCGAGATCAGGGTTATTAAAAGGGAAAAAAATTGCTATTGTTGGGGACATTTTACATTCAAGGGTTGCCCGTTCTAATATTTGGAGTTTAACCGCAGCAGGTGCAACTGTCCATTTAGTGGGTCCCCCTACGTTAGTTCCTGAATGGTTTAAGGGAATGGAAAAGGAGTCCCATCAGGGTAAATTATTTTTACATTGGGACTTAAAACCAGCCTTAGAAAAGGCTGATTTTGTGATGACGTTACGTCTGCAAAAGGAAAGGATGACGGATTATTTATTACCAAGTTTACGGGAATATCATCAACAATATGGCATTACCCATCGTCGTTTAGCATGGTGTCATCCTCATGTTAAAATACTTCATCCAGGGCCAGTTAATCGTGGGGTAGAAATTAGTTCAGAGTTAATGGATGATCCTGATTTTAGTTTAATTCAACAACAAGTAACCAGTGGGATTGCTGTGAGAATGGCTTTATTATTTTTGATTGGAACTTTATCAATTAATAATTAAAAATCGTAGCCTTTGTAAAATAGGTGTATAGCGTTTCTCTTAACGAGTGAGGTACACCTAATATTTAAGTTCTGACTCCTGTGCGATAGCGCCGGAACGAAGTGAGGAACTCCTGACTTCTGTTCGCTAGAGCCGGAGCGAAGCGAGGAACTCCTAAAACTAGAAAATTTTGTATCTCACAAGTATGGGAACTGCTATAGTTATTTTTTTTAAACAATAATGCTGCTTAAAATTATTAAATTAAACCCAAAAGCCATAACCCCTAACTATGAACATGATAATGATTCAGGAATGGACTTAATATCAATAGAAACCATAGAAATACCACCAGGAGAAAGTCAATTAATTAAAACAGGAATTTCTATTGAATTGCCCCCTAATACAGAAGCACAAATTCGTCCTAGAAGTGGACTTGCATTAAAACATCAAATCACGGTTTTAAACACCCCAGGAACTATCGATGAAGGGTACAGAGGAGAAATTGGTGTTATCTTAATTAATCATGGTAAAACAGCTTTTCGAGTCACCCAAGGAATGAGAATTGCTCAAATGGTAATTGCTCCTATTATTCGCGTTGAAATTGAAGAAGTTGAGTCCTTAAGTGAGACAATTCGGGGAAAAGGTGGCTTTGGTTCAACAGGGGTTTAACTTAGACAATATATAGCATTTCCTGGACTCATGAGGTACACTTAGTATGAAATCCTGTTGAATACCATACGTTAAAATAAGGTGAGCAGAGGAAGCTCCAGGGAGCTCCAGGAGGCAGGGGAAGATTGATTTACAGTAGGAATTTTAACATCGAGTGATTAAGCGAATTTAATATAATATTCAACTTCTGAACTCCTGAACTCCTGCCCTCCCGAACTCCTAAAACTAGAAGAGTTTGTCCCTCACAAGTATGGGAACTCCTATAACATTTTTTTATCATTAATATGACATTTTTAGAAGAACAAAGACCCACGTGGGACGAATATTTTATTATGATAGCTAAACTGGCCGCTACACGGTCAACTTGTTTAGCCTTTCCTGTCGGTGCTGTTATTGTCAAAGATAGACAAGTTTTAGCCACAGGATATAACGGTTCTCCTTCAGGATCAGCCCACTGTACTGCTCAAGGATTTTGTTATCCTGGACTCAGTAGCTGTGATGCTTCTTCTAGTCTCCCTTCCCGTGCGGTTCATGCGGAAGCCAATGCGATCGCCCAAGCAGCCAAACATGGGATTTCTACAGATGGAGCAAGCATTTACGTTACCTTAGAACCCTGTATTTCTTGTTTAAAATTAATTATTTCTGCCGGTATCAAAGCCGTCTTTTATGAAACCACCTTTAATAAGGGAGAAAAAGTCCTAGTTAGAGATGCTTTTTTGCAAGATAGATTAATTACCTTAACTCAAATTAAATTATCCCAAGAAACGGCAAAACGGGCTTCTATTTTCTTATTAAACCCGACCTCAGTAGCCAGAGAAATTAACTAAAAACTTGTTAATAAAGTGGGGACACAATGCAGACTAAATCTTTATCTCCTGAGTACCACGAACTTTCTGAATTAGAAATTACTCAAACTTTCGAGAGTGACTCAGAAAGCGGTTTAACTGCCGAAGAAGTTGCGAGACGATTGGAACAATATGGCCCGAACGAACTCAAACCAAAAAAAGGAAAACCCGCCTGGTTAAGATTACTTCTCCAATTTAATCAGCCCCTGTTGTATATTTTACTGATTGCAGGAGCCATTAAAGCCATTCTCGGTTCCTGGGCAAATGCCGGAGTCATCTGGGGAGTCACCCTGATCAACGCAGTGATTGGGTTTGTACAGGAATCAAAAGCAGAAGATGCGATCGCCTCTTTAACGCAAGCTGTCACCACAGAAGCTACCGTTATTCGAGATAATACTAAGGTGCGAATTCCCTCACGGGATTTAGTCCCTGGAGACATTGTGCTTTTAATTTCTGGGGATAAAGTGCCTGGAGATTTAAGACTGTTAACGGTACGCAACCTACAAGTGGATGAGTCTGCTTTAACAGGAGAATCAGTCCCCGTAGACAAAGTTATTTCACCCTTACCCCATCGAACCCCCTTAGCAGAGCGCACTAACATGGCTTACACGGGCAGTTTTGTCACCTTTGGCCAAGGAAAAGGCATTGTCATTGCCACCTCAGAAGCCACTGAAGTGGGGCAAATTTCCCAATCCCTTGAGCAGCGAGTGAGTCTTAGTACCCCTCTTACCCGTAAGTTTGCCAAGTTCAGTCAGACATTGGTTTATGTGATTTTAACCCTTGCTGCTGTCACCTTTACCATTGGTATTGGCCAAGGGGAGTCCTGGGACTATATGTTTGAAGCTGCCGTTGCTCTAGCGGTTAGTGCCATTCCTGAAGGATTACCCGCCGTTGTCACGATTACTTTAGCCATTGGTGTGAATCGCATGGCGAGTCGTCACGCGATTATTCGGAAATTGACCGCCGTAGAAGCGTTAGGCAGTGCAACGGTTATTTGTTCAGATAAGACAGGCACACTGACGGAAAATCAAATGACCGTACAGGCAATTTATGCCGGAGATCAGCAGTATTTAGTGAGTGGTAGTGGCTACAGTCCCCAGGGAGAGATTACTTGCCAACTCACAGAACCCCATAGTCACGAACCCGTCAACACCCTCAGTCCTGTCTTAGAAGAATGTTTAAAGGCAGGATTGTTATGTAATGATTCTCATTTGGAGTCTCATCATCAAAATTGGAGCGTTGTCGGCGATCCCACTGAAGGGGCTTTAATTGCGGCGGGTGCAAAAGCAGGGTTAAGCCAATCCGCTTTAGGGAATTCTATGGCTCGATTAGATGTCATTCCCTTTGAATCCCAGTTTCAGTATATGGCAACCCTCCATACCGTTGAGGAAAGGGCGAATACCCCTAGAGTAATTTATGTCAAAGGGGCAGTAGAAGCCATTCTCAGTCGCTGTCAATATCAGCTACACGATAACGGACAACGGGTGAGGGTAGAGTATCAACTCATCGAGCAAATTTTAGAGAACATGGCAGCACAAGGGTTAAGGGTGTTGGCCTTTGCCAAAAAAGAGGTGAACGCCTATCAACATTCTTTAAACCACGAGGATATTGAAACAGGATTAGTATTTTTGGGGTTGCAAGGGATGATCGATCCTCCCCGTCCCGAAGCGATCGCCGCTATCCACAGTTGCCAGTCAGCGGGAATTCGGGTCAAAATGATTACAGGGGACCATATTGCCACGGCTAAAGCTATTGCTCAACGCATGGGCATTCAATCAACTGGGCAAGTTGTGGCCTTTTCTGGAGAGCAATTAACCCAAATGGACGATCGCACCCTAACTCAAGCGGTGGAAGAGGGAACCGTATTTGCACGGGTTGCTCCTGCTCAAAAACTTAAGTTAGTGGAGGCTTTACAATCTAAAGGGGATATTGTGGCTATGACGGGAGATGGAGTCAATGATGCCCCCGCCTTGAAACAAGCAGATATTGGCATTGCCATGGGGAAAGGGGGAACCGATGTGGCACGAGAAGCAGCCGATATGCTCTTAACAGACGATAATTTTGCCTCTATTGAAGCTGCCGTTGAAGAAGGGAGAACAGTGTATCAGAATTTGCAAAAGGCGATCGCCTTTCTTTTGCCAGTGAATGGGGGTGAGTCTATGACCATTTTAATTAGTGCGTTGCTGGCGAGGGATTTACCCATCCTGTCTCTGCAAGTCCTATGGCTCAATATGATTAACTCTGTTACCATGACAGTTCCTTTGGCTTTTGAACCCAAATCTCAGGGACTCATGGCGCAACCTCCCCGTCATCCCCAACAACCCTTACTGACAAAACGATTATTCCGTCGCATTTTAGCAATTTCAGTGTTTAACTGGATTCTAATTTTTGGTCTATTTGAGTGGGCTGAATATACAATGGGAAATGTTGCCGTTGCTCGTACAATGGCGATTCAAGCACTGGTTGCTGCTCGCATTGTTTATTTATTGAGTCTTAGTCAGTTAAGTCTCAGTTTCATTAGCCGTATTCGCAGTAATTCAAGCAGAATCACCAATGCACCTATCCTGATGATGGGAATTGCTCTAGCGATTATTCTACAAATTCTCTTTAGTCAGTGGAGCGTGATGAACAATCTTTTTGATACTGCACCTTTAACTTGGTTTCAATGGCTCATCTGTCTGTTACCGATGGTACCCATGATTCCCATGGCAATTTTAGCTAATTGTATCGATCCACCTCAGTCTTAAGGAATTGGTTAGTGGTGATAAGGGAAGAATTGAGGAGTTGAGGAGTTCAGGAGTTTAGGAGTTCAGGAGTTTAGGAGTTCAGGAGTTTAGGAGTTCAGGAGTTTAGGAGTTCAGGAGTTTAGTGGTTAATTGTTCATTGTTCATAGTGTCCCCACACTTCTTAGATTGGTAATTTTTGAATTGCTTTATTAGAAGGTAGGGTGGGCAAGTTAAAAACTTATCTAAACTAACTTCATCCTTGGAAACCTTGCCCACCTTACAAAATTCGTTGTTATTATTT
>JASJDW010000051.1 GCA_030064955.1 Crocosphaera sp. | reverse complement strand
TGATTAATGAACATATACCCCTCAAAGTCAAGGGAAATGATGGGCAAGATTTTGTTATTATTAGTGCTGAAGACTGGGAACAACAACAAGAAACTCTTTATGTCTTACAAAATAGCAATTTAATGAAACAAATTGGTGATTCAATCACAACTCATAAACAAGGAAAAGGTTACTCACCAACGGATGAAGAATTAGATGAGATCATTGGTATTTGAAGGAAAAACATGGTTGGTTTATGAAGAATTAAGAAAAAAAGATAAAAAACTACATACAAATCTTTGTAAATTACTCAAAGAAATGTTAAGAGGAGATCCCGCAGTTGGTACTGGAAAACCTGAACCCTTGAAACATAATCTTAGTGGTTTTTGGTCAAGAAGATTATCTCAAAAAGATAGATTAATTTATAAATTTGATGATAACTATATCTATATTTTCGCTATTGGTGGTCATTACGATCAAAGTTAGATGAGATAATTTTCTCATTTAGATGGTGGGTTACGACGGATTGTTAAATTCTAATCTAAACCTAAATTTTTACCGTCTAACCCACCCTACTGTCTCAAGACTGTTAATTGATAAAAAGCGATCGCTTACATTAAACTTTAGTTGAGTTTAAATAATAAAAGTTGAGTGGTTTGCTCGGGGTTAAAGTTATTATCACTTATTAAAAACAGAGTTTGACTCCCATCTTTTAATCTTGGCCCGAGGGTCATTCCTTCTAAGTTATCTAACTCAATATCTAAGGTTTCTAGATCCAATAATAGCTTTTTTCGTAAGGGTTTAATTCCTTCTATTCCTTCTTGAAAACTAGCAATGGTTGATGTTTCAGAAGCAGCACTATTAACCACTTGAAATAATTTTGCCCCAAAACCAAACATTCCAAACGTTCGTTCTAAACTTAACCATGATCCTTCACGGGGTAAAGCGAGTAATTCTGTTAACCCATTGGCGATCGCACCTTTGGGAGTTTCATCCAATAAGTATAAATGTTCAGCCACCACCACAGGAGGACCCACTGGACTAATCACATAGTGCAGCAAACGCACAGGAATGTTCAAGGGAGGGGTTGACGCGGTATCCTGTTTTAATGAGGCTTCAGTGGCTGTAAAAAGGCGAAAGGGGTCATCTTTTAAGGTACTGGTAGCACTGACGGTTAAGGGTTCAAACCCTAGATTTTCTTCTACTCCTCTGGGTTCACTTTCAGGATCGGTTGGGATCAGATAACGTTGAGGGAGTGGAATCTGTTGTTGAAGTTGTCCTGTATTGGGATTAAATTCGCCGATAAAGGGGTTAATTTCATCTTTAGGAACCCCCTCACTAGAAACAAAAACAGTGCCTCTAGGGGACAAGGAAATGCCTTCTGGATCGATAGTTTGAGATAAATAAGTTTGTCCTGTTTCGTCTTGGAGAAAGGTGACGTTTTCTACTTTTACTCCTTGTATTTTAGAGCTTTGCTCATTATTGCTGGCAATATCTATCTTTAGCGTATAAAATCGAGCAGGAGCTTGTTGGGAGCGATCATCAGATAAAGCATAAAAGCGATCGGCTTGGCGATCATAAGTAATGGCTGATAAACCCCCTATAGGCGTTTCTCGGAAAATCTGACTTGGTATTTCGTATTTATCTAAAAATTCTAAGCTAACCTGGGGGAATAGTCGCTCTTCTGCTTGAATTTGGGGGATAGTGTCACAAGCACATAAGCCGATGATAACGATTAAAGCTAGGATTAAGTTAAAAAGTGTCCTCACATTGGTGTCCTGATAACAGAATTCTCTCTCAAATGTTATCTTATATCAATGACCAGTTATTACTTATTTGTTAGACTAAATATTTTATGTGATTATTGATTTTAGTGTTGGTGAGGAAGGTTATGTTGTCTTTTCATGATTCTTTTAATAAAATTTCTGTTTTAATTGGGTTAACGGCTCTTCTTTATTCTGGAAATTTAGTCACATCTAATGATACTGTTTTATCCCTACCTGAACCAGAATTAAACCCCTTAGAAATTCCTTTAGATGATCCTCTAATTACTCCCATTCCTCGGCCTTTATCTCCATTTGAACAAAAAAGATTGAGAAGAGAACTAGATAAATTAAATCAAACAGCACAACAAGAATTAGAAGCAGGTAATGATAATCTTGCTTTTGAAATTTGGTATCGAGAATTAAGATTAAGACGAGTTTTAGGTAGAATAGAAGAAGTCAATGCTTTGGGAAGAGTGGGAGAAGTTGCTTGGAATAAAACCCGTACCGAAGATGTACAAATTATTAGCAAAAGAATCATTGAATTACAAGAGTTATCAGAACAAGAAGATCCGTTAAGTCCAGCATTTTTAATTGCTTTAGCTAATGCTTATGCTAAGTTACATAGTTTAGATAATTCTATTATTGTTTATAGAAAAGTGTTAAACTATGCCAGAGAACATGACAGTCCATTTACTGAAAAAGAAGCATTACAAGGATTAGGAAGACTCTATTTAGCCAAATTTGATTATCCTAAGGCTGCGGCTATTTATGAGGAATTATTAGATATAGCACAAGCTGAACAAAATACCTATGAAGAAGGATTATATTTGCAAGCATTAGCTGAAATTTATACTGCTTCTTTACAACCCAATAATGCAGCGGATATTAAACAAAGATTGGTAGATAGTTATCTTGCTAGTCAGAATATTGAGTTTGTACCTCCTTTAAAAATTGATATTGGTCAAGATTATGAAGCATTAGATCAGCCAGAATTAGCTAGTCAAAACTATCAAGAAGCTTATGCTTTGGCTTGGTCTTTACAACTATTTGGTGCAGCAGCAGAAGCCTTAACAAAATTGGCAAATTTATACACTGAATATGAACAAGAAGACTATGCTTTACAGATTTATCAACGCTTAATTCAAGTGGAACAATTATCTTACAATTATTATGGTTTAATGAGAGTTTATGACAAAATTGGGGAAATCTATTTAGAAAAAGAACAATATGAACCTGCTTTATCTGCTTTTCAAGAAGGCTTGATTTTAGCTCGTTCATTAAATCATAATCAAGAGCATTTTTTAGCACAAATTCAAAAAGTTAGTCAAGGAATGAATCAAGAATCTGAAGAACAAGAAATTCCTAATATCGAGCAAAATTTGCCACCTTCACCAACCGATCTTGATACCATTAAAGATGAAATAGAAACTCTAGAAAATCCTGTTAATGATCTTGATATCAATAATATTGATGAATTTGAAAATAGATTTGAACGGGATAACATTTTAAGATAACGTTAATCATTAGGAAATCCCTAGAAATTCTGTTATTGACACTCCCACGCACTCCGTAAACTTCGTGCGGGGATTCTTGGTTCACTGACTCAACTTGTCAAAAGCAGGTATTACTACCAACCAAGATAGAGGTCGAATCTCCCCAAGCGTTCAGGTCTTCCGACCAGCTTCCCCAATGCCCTTGGGTAGCTTTTTTAAGTATATTTAACGCTGCCATTTTGTCTCTATCCTCAACATATCCACATGAACAAACATGGGTTCTAACTGATAAAGACTTCTTAATTAGTTGACCACACTTAAAGCATTCTTGAGAAGTATATGCAGGATTAACAGCAATAGTTAACCGTCCGTATTTAACCCCAAAATACTCAATCCATTTTCTCAATTGTGACCAACCAGCATCATTAATACTCTTAGCTAGTTTCTTATTACGCACAAGGTTTTTTACTTTTAAATCTTCGTAGGCTATCAAGTCTTTTGACTGAATTAAACGGAGTGCTAGTCTCTTGGCAAACTCTTCTCGCTGCCTACTTACTTTTAAATGTCCCTTAGCATACTTTCTTCTAGCTTTTATGTAGTTATTAGACTGCTTCTGTTGCCTCCTAAACTTTTTAGACTTTCTTTTATTGAGTTTATTAAGGCGTTTCTCTGCTTGACGATAATATTTAGGAGGTTCTACAACGTTATTATCACTGTCAGCATAAAGATATTTTAACCCCATATCTAAACCTACACACTTCTTAGTAGGTTCTAATTGTGGTGTGATATCTCTAACGTCAAGCTTTAATATTAACTGTACAAAGTACCCGTCAGCACGTCTAACTATTCTAACTCGTTGAATTTGCCATTCTTGAAAGTAGAACAAATCTCTACTACCTATTAACTTTAACTCACCAATGTTTTTACCATCAGTGAAAGTTATTTTTTTGGTATCTCGATTAAGTTTCCATCCTGACTTTTTGAACTCAACAGAATGAGTCCGCTTGGAATATTTAGGGTATCCCTTTTTACCAGGGATATTGTTCTTACAATTGTTGTAGAATTTAAGAATCGCAGTCCAGGTTCGTTCGCAAGCTTGTTGACAAGCAGTAGAATTAAGGTTTTTGACAAAGGGATATTCATTTCTTAATTGAGTGACATATTTATAGATATCCTTTTGTCCTACACCCTTTGTATCTTCCCAATATCTAAGGCATTTATTCCGTACAAACTGGACTGTACGAATAGCCTCATCAATAGCTTGATACTGATGTTTTTTGCCTCTAAGCTTGTACTCTAGAATAAACATCTTGCGTCATCGACCTATCACGCAAACTATTGTAGCATAGAAAAAGCGGTTGAGGGGCGGCGAGGTTTCCTCGCCATGCCCAATCGACCAAGAAGAGAAGTGCTGCGCGATTATTTATTGGTCGGGATTCATGAGGGGCTGTATCCGCCGTCGCACGGCGGATTTTATAAGCCCCGTCCTACGGACTTTGTTCCTCGTCCGAGGCTTTCTCCCGACATTTCTGGTAAACTTTGGTACAGTTAGTAATCGCCGAAGATAAATCTTAAAATTTCCCTAAATACTGAGGGAAAAGCGGATGGATTCAGAGACACTCAGGTTAGAATAAAAAAGCTACTGAAAAAGAAAACCGTAAACTTAGCACAGCTAAGCTTGTTTTCAGGCGACCGAAAATGGCATAATAATAAATTGTCCGAAATTGTAATCTCTATGAAAGTCACCCAGGAAAAACTCCCCGATAGTCAAATTGGCTTAGAAATTGAAATTCCCGCTGAAACTGGTAAAAAAGCCTATGAAACCAAGGTCAATACCTTGGCCCGTACTGCCAATATTCCTGGGTTTCGTAAAGGTAAAGTTCCCCGTCCCATTCTGCTACAACGGTTAGGAACCCGCTATATTAAAGCCGTTACCCTAGAAGAATTAGTCCAAAAAACTTTAGAAAAAGCCTTAGAGCAAGAATCCATCGAATCTATTGGTAATTATACCTTACGCTCCAGTTTAGACGAATTGGTGGAAAAGTTTAAACCAGGGGAAGCGTTTACCTTTTTAGCAGCAGTTGATGTGCCTCCCACCGTAGAATTAGGTGACTATCAGACCCTTTCTATTAAAGCAGAAGAAACGGTCTATGATCCTCAACAGTTAGAAGATTGGTTCAAAGAACGACAAGAAAAATTAGCCACTTTAGTTCCCATTGAAGATCGTGGGGCCCAAATGGGAGATGTGGCCATTGTAGATTATAAAGGTGTGTCCACCCCTGAAGGTGAAGAAGAAGCAGAACCCATCGAAGGGGTTGAAGGAACAGACTTCCGTGTGGATATTGAAGAAGGAAAATTTATTGAAGGAATGGTAGAAGGGATGGTGGGGATGAAACCCGAAGAAACCAAAGAATTACCCCTAACCTTTCCTGATGATTATCCCAGAGAAGATTTAGCGGGAAAACCGGTTACGTTTACCATTACCCTTAAAGAACTCAAAGCGAAAGAATTACCAGAATTAGATGATGATTTTGCTGAGGAAGTAAGTGAGTATGAAACTATTGCTGAACTCAAAGAGTCCTTAGAAAAGCAATTTAAAGAGTCAGCAGAAAACGAAACCAAACAGAGTATTCATAACGCCATTACTGGAGAACTAACTAAAGTTTGTACGGTCGATCTTCCTGACACTTTAGTGCAAGATGAGGTTACTAGAGTTCTGACCCAAACGGCGATGCAAATGGAACAAATGGGTATTGATTTAGGACAACTATTTACCCAAGAAAACTTACCAAAATTGCGAGAAAATGCGCGTCCTGAAGCCATCGAAAGACTTCAGCAAACTTTAATTTTACAAGAAATTTCTAAAGTAGAGTCCATCACCTTAGAAGAGGCAGAAATAGAAGAAAGAAGTAATGAAATTAAAGAACAATTGCAAGGACAAGAGGTTGATCCTGATAAATTGCTGGAAGTGGTACAAGAACAATTAATAACCGAGAAAACTCTCAACTGGTTACAAGAAAAAGCCACTGTAGAATTAGTTCCCAAAGGAACCCTAGAAGAAGAAAATAAAGCCGAGTCCGAAGCAGAAGGAGAACCAGTAGAGGCAGAAACAGAAGCGTAAATAATAATAATAGTTAAAACTCTCCCTATTTTTTTAGGGAGAGTTTTTAATAAGAAGCGTCTATTTAGTCAAGCGAGTTAACACTTGATTAGAACGTTCAACAAAAGATTTCATCCCCTCACCATCGAGTCCTTTTTGTGCAATTAAGGCTAAATCATAGATATGTTGACATAATATTTTAGCCATTTCTGCTGAAGGAGAATCGCCTCCTGCTTGGATAATACTTCCCTGACTTAATTGATAGATATTTTCGATCAAAGGATGGGTGGTATTAATAACAAAAATGTGTTCCTCTGGAAACTCCATTACCTGTTGTTGAGAAACGGCCATCATTTCACGAAAACGCCTCATGGCTTCCGGTAATAATACCATTGCAGGAGGTGTACTTTCAGGATTTTCTGATTTTAAGGCTTGCGTTTTAATGTTGACTTTAGAGTTATCTAAAGCCTTCTCAAACAATTCCTTAATTTGATCGCTACGGGTTTTATTAGTGTTAGGATCAACAATTTCATCTGCTTTATCTTTTTGCAGGAGAGTATCATCTAATTCTGCATCCACACGGGAAAATTTAACCTCGGAATACTCCCTTTCTAGAAAAGGAATAAAGTAATTAGTATCAATGAAAGAGTCCATGAAGAGGATCTCTAATCCTTGCTTTTTGTACAGTTCTACATAAGTCGCCTGGGTGTCAGGATCAGTACAGTAAAAAATACGATTTTCGTGGCGTTCCTTATTCCGTTCTAGGTAAGCGGGTAAGGTGGTATACCCTTCATTTTCGTAACTAAATTTTTCCTCATTTTCTGTCTTAGGAGTCACATCTTCCCAGAGATCTCCTTCCCCTTCTACCTGTACTTGTGGGGTTTCAGGGTTAGATTTTTCTGCTACTTGATCAGCTTTATAAGTGGTTTTGTAGATGAGAATATCCTCAACTTGCTTTTTGAATTTCTCATCTTTTAGGGAACCATATTTAATAAATGTTCCCACATCTTGCCAACACTTAATATATTCTTCAGGGGTTTCATTGTAGATAGATTTGAGGCGATCGGCAATCTTTTTGGCGATATGATTAGCAATACTGCGAACTGTCCGATGATTAGTTAACGCACTTCTGGAAACGTTTAAGGGAATATCAGGACTATCAATTACCCCTCTTAATGGCATTAAAAATTCTGGGATAATTTCTTCACAGTGATCATTAACAAAAACCTGATTACAGAACAGTTTAATATGACCTTGCGATACATCAACATCAGGACGTAATTTAGGAAAGTATAAAATCCCGTTTAAAAGGTAGGGATAATCGGTGTTTAAATGTACCCATAATAAGGGATCTTCTTGAAACGGATAAAGATAACGATAAAACTCTAAATAGTCCTCATCCGTTAAATTTTGGGGAGATTGTTTCCACAGTGCCTTTTGTCGATTAATTGTCTCGTTTTCAAATTTAATAGGAACAGGAACAAAATCAGAATAGGTTTTAACTAATTGACGAATTCTTTGGGGTTCTACATATTCCTGTTCATCATCCATCAAAGTTAAAGTGATGGTTGTTCCAACTTGAGTTCTCGAAGATTCAGTTAACTCAAATTCAGGAGAACCATCACAAGACCAATGAATTGCTTGTGATCCTTCTTTGTAGGATAAAGTATCAATCTCTACTTGTTTAGCTACCATAAAAGCAGAGTAGAACCCTAAACCAAAATGACCAATTAAATCATTAGCTGTTTTTTGATACTTTTCAATGAATTCTTCTGCACTAGAAAAAGCGACTTGGTTGATATATTTTTTGATTTCCTCAACCGTCATACCGATACCGTTGTCATAAATAGAAAGAGTCTTGTTACTCTGATCAACCGTAATGGTAATTTCTGGTTCAGGAACCTCTCCTGATAATTCTCCAGCGAAAGAAGCCATTTTTAGCTTAGAAATAGCATCTACTGCATTAGAAATTAACTCCCGTAAAAAGATTTCGTGATCGGTGTAGAGAGACTTCTTAATAATGGGAAAAATATTCTCAGTATGAATGGTAATATTACCTTTTTCCAGTACCGTCATAGCTTTTCCTTGTTGTTAGAATAGGGTTTACATATTATCTTTATTGTCTCTGATTTTGACCATCCCTTCATCTTGGGATTATTACACCTCAAAGATGTGGATATCCGTACTTATGAGTTTTTCAAACCTATAATTTATAGTTTTGTTAACTAAATTTTGTTCAGTCAAAGATCATAAAATCTAAGTTGATTGGCTATTTTCGTACAACCAAGTGGTAGCGTAACCCAGTCCATATAATAGAATAGCATCGCTACACGCTCCTACAATTGGGCCGATTCCTGGTATGATTTCAACCATAGTTAAACTGGTTTTAAGCATTCCACCTCCTAAAGATAAGTTATATAAAGCAAAGTTTTCCCCACGACGTAGAGGGGTTTCCAAGGTTAAGTTATAAGCAGCAGCAAGTTGATAAATCATTTCTACTTGTAGTTTGGTGATAGCTGAAAATTCTAACCCTAATAAAAATAAGGCAAAAGGAGGAATTAAGTTAGTAAAAATCCCTATTTTTGCTGCTTCTATTCCTTGTTGTTGAATAATCCTATTAGCTAACTGTTCGGGGTTTTCTGTGGGATATTGTTTTCTTAATTTTTCTACAGTTTCTTCTATTTGTTGATGGTCAACTTCTCCTAGAATATACATTAACCACTGTAGTCCTATCCAGGGATAGATGGTTTGTAAGATAGGATTTTTAGCAATGGTTTCTAAAAATTTTCCTGTATCTTCTAAGTGAGGTTTTAAGTTATTTTCAATGTTGTTATAAATTTCATCATTAATCTCTTTTAGGGTTTTCTCAAAGTAGTTACTGCTTTTGGGGGTGTTATAAGTCATAGAAAAGATAATATTTTTTTCTACATTCAAGGGTAACAAAACCAACTAGATTTTATCATCTTTCTTTGGACAGAAACCGAAATTTCTAGTGTTTCCATCCTTCATTTTTAGATTTATAGCATTTACTGGACTTATCAAGTACACTTAATATTTAATTTCTGACTCCTAAAAGTAGAAAATTTTGTCCCTAACAAGTATAAGAACTGCTATATATTATATTGTTAGGATGAAACTAACTTTCTTACCAATTCTATATCAAGTTGTAATAAACTAGCTGTTTTTTCGATGGTAAACCCTTGTTTAATTAAAGTAGGAACTAACTCTAATTTTGCCTCAAGTTTACCTTCTAATTTTCCTTCATCATGTGCTTCTTGATAAAAGCGTGTTTGTTTTAAATCATTTAATCCTAACATTTCTTCGATTTCCTCCCGACTTTTTTCTGGAAACTTATAGACAACAATGGTTTCTATCAAATTAAGTACATTTTGGCGAGTGGATTCATCGGTAAGTTCTTCTGTTGCTTGATTCAATAATTGTTTGGCTTTTTGAGGAACTTCTTGAGATTGACCCACTACTAATTGTATTATACCTAAACCGAGACTAGAGGTGTCTGGGGATAATTCATCTAAGTAGATACGAATAACTTTATCAGAGTTCAATAATTCTTGATAAGGGGTTAATTCTGTGGGTTCGAGACTCTTTTTTGGATAAATAACAACAGCTTGCCAATTTTGAAAGGGGTTATTTTTATCTAAATACAAAAAAATCTCAGAAAAGAGATTAGAGTAAATATAATTGTTTTTTTGAAATTGGACTTCAATAAAATATAATTTTTGAGAACTATTAGACTCTTTGGGAATAAATAACCCATCAATTCTAAAGGCGGTTTGTTTCACTTCAAAAGAATCAAATTTATAAGCATCGACTAAATTAGTAGATTCTCCAATTAGTTCAAAAAAGCTACTGGGATATTCTTGAAACAATCGATAAAAAATAGGATCAGTTTTCATTATTTATTGTTGAAATGAAAATCAATAATATTTGTTGTAAATTTTACAATAAAAAAGGTGGGCAATGCCCACCCTACCAGTTAAACGGTTAACATCTCAGAAGGTAGCCGTTTGAAGGTCAATCTTTCATCTTCAACATCCACAAAAATTGTATCTCCTGCTTTGAATTCTCCCCTTAAAATTGACTTAGCGATGGGGGTTTCTAAGTACCGTTGAACGGCACGTTTTAAAGGTCTTGCACCATAAACAGGATCATAACCAATATCAGCCACAAAATCTAAGGCAGTCTCTGCTAATTTGAGGGACATTTTTTGGTCTTCTAAACGACTTCTTAGCAGTTGAATTTGTAGCTTAACAATTTCTCGGAGTTGTTGTTTTTGTAAGCTGTGGAAGATGATAATTTCATCGATACGATTGAGAAATTCAGGACGAAAATTATTCCGCATAGCTTCCATCACACGGGAACGCATTTCATCATAACGAGAATCGTCTCCTGCTACATCTAAAATGTATTGAGAACCGATATTACTGGTCATGATAATGATAGTATTTTTGAAATCTACTACCCGACCTTGAGAGTCAGTTAAGCGTCCATCATCGAGAATTTGTAACATGATATTGAAGACATCACCGTGGGCTTTTTCTATCTCATCAAAAAGGATGACTGAGTAGGGACGACGACGAATTACTTCTGTTAATTGTCCTCCTTCATCATAGCCTACATAACCTGGAGGCGCACCGATTAAACGAGATACGCTATGCTTCTCCATATACTCAGACATATCGATACGAACGATGGCTTCTTCAGTATCAAAAAGATTCTTAGCTAGGGCTTTCGCTAATTCCGTTTTACCTACCCCAGTTGGACCCAAGAAAATGAAGCTAGCAGTGGGACGATTGGGATCAGAAAGACCAGCACGAGAACGCTGTATTGCTTCTGATACAGCAGTTACAGCTTCTTCCTGTCCAATCACTCGCTCGTGTAATTCGTCTTCTAAATGTAATAGTTTTTCTTTCTCAGATTCGACTAATTTGCTGATAGGAATACCAGTCCATTTAGAGATAATTTCAGCAATGTCCGATTCTACAACTTCCTCACGTAGCAATGTTTTACCCGTAGTTTGTCGCTCTTCAATTTTGCTTTCTAATTCCTTAACTTGCCGTTGTAAATCCGTTAGTTTACCATAGCGTAATTCAGCAGCTTTATTAAGGTCATAATCTCGTTCTGCTTGTTGAATTTCTAGGCTGATTTGATCAATAGTCTCTTTGAGTTTACGAATCTGATCAATAACTTCTTTTTCTGCTTGCCATTGAGCATTCAGTTGAGATTGTTCCTCTTTGAGATCAGCTAGTTCTTTTTCTAGCCTTTCTAAGCGTTCACGGGATACTCTATCTTCTTCTTTTTGTAAAGAAAGCCGTTCCATTTCTAACTGAAGAATCTTGCGATCCACTTCATCTAATTCTTCTGGTTTAGACGTAATTTCCATCTTCAATTTAGCTGCTGATTCGTCTACTAAATCGATGGCTTTATCAGGTAAGAAGCGATCACTAATATAACGGTTAGATAACATGGCTGCTGCAACCAAGGCCGTATCAGAAATTTTCACCCCATGATGGACTTCGTAACGCTCTTTTAGTCCCCGTAAAATGGAAATCGTATCAACTACATTGGGTTCATTCACTAAAACTTCTTGAAAACGTCGTTCTAAGGCAGCATCTTTCTCAATATACTTGCGATATTCATCAAGAGTTGTTGCCCCAATACAGCGTAATTCTCCCCGTGCTAACATAGGTTTTAAAAGGTTCCCTGCATCCATCGCCCCTTGAGTAGCACCGGCACCCACAACGGTATGAATTTCATCAATAAAAAGGATAATATTTCCTTGAGAATCTGTTACTTCTTTGAGGACAGCTTTCAATCTTTCTTCAAATTCTCCTCGATATTTGGCACCAGCAATTAAAGAACCCATATCCAAAGCAATTAACTTTCTATCTCGCAAAGATTCAGGGACATCTCTATTAATAATTCGTTGTGCCAACCCTTCAACAATAGCCGTTTTCCCCACCCCAGGTTCCCCAATTAAAACAGGATTATTTTTGGTTCTACGGGATAAAATTTGAATGGTACGGCGAATTTCATCGTCCCTACCAATAACAGGATCAAGTTTACCTTCTCTGGCTAATTGAGTTAAATCTCGCCCATATTTTTCTAAGGCTTCATATTTATTTTCAGGATTTTGATCGGTCACTTTTTGATTTCCTCTCACTTGTTTAATAATGTCTTTTAAGTTGTTTTCTGTTAGACCAAATTCCTTGAACAAATTTTTACCAAAACGATCATCTTTACAATAAGCTAAGAGTAAATGTTCAATGGAAATATAATCATCTTCAAATTCTTTGCGATAGGTTTCACTTCTGTCAAGTAAACTGTCTAAACTACGGCCTAAATAGACTGACTCTCCAGGATTAGAAACTTTCGGTTGACGACGAATAAAATCATCGGTTTTATCCCGTAATTTCGGAACACTAATGTTAGCTTTATTGAAGATACTCGTAGCAAGTCCCTCTTGTTCATTGAGGGATTTCATTAAGTGTTCACTTTCAATTTGTTGATGACTATTTTGTTTAGCAATATCAGGGGTTCGCACGATCGCTTCCCAGGCTTTTTCGGTAAATTGATTGGGATTGGTCGGTTGCATGGTTAAAATTATCTATAATTAATTACACTGTTATTGTAATCTAGCTTACTCTCTTAATAATGACGGTTTACCCTACTATTTTGGGTTGGGTTTACTCAAATATTGAACCTTATTTTAAATTAGCTAGTGATGGAAAGGAAAAGGCAACAGGTAAAAGATATTTTTTGTCCTCTCGCTATTTTAGAATTGACTAACTTGGAGTATTCTGATTTCTTCTTTTAAGAGAATGTTGAGCGAACAGAAAATTTTGCTCACTTATTCAGAGAATTGTGTTATAATCTAAGATGAGCATTATAAATTGAGAGAAAAATAACTTAGTTGAAATTAGCCGTTTTATTTGTTTAGCATCGGTAATATTTTCTCAAACAATCACGCTCGAAACGTCGAAATCAAGATAAATCGTTCATGTCAATTTACGTTGGAAATCTCCCTTACGAAGTAACAGAAGCAGACTTAAACTCTGTTTTTTCGGATTATGGTTCAGTCAAACGAGTCCATGTTCCTACAGATAAAGAAACCGGTCGTCCTAGAGGATTTGCATTTGTAGAATTAGGAACAAAAGCAGAAGAATCTAATGCCATTGATACCCTTGATGGCGCAGAATGGATGGGACGTACAATGAAAGTAGATGAGGCTAAACCTCGTAAATAAAATTATTAATTATTTACGATCAAGAGATTCATCTTATTTTAGGTGAATCTCTTTCTACTAGATCAAGATTCCGGACAAGGATCACCAAAACGACTCACTTCTGTTGATTGAGATTGAGAGTCAACCCAATAGTGATAATCCCTTAATAATTGGTTAAGAAGACGTTGTTTAATACGACTAAGAACCCCTCGTAACAAGCTGTTTCCTGTCACTTTTAGTAAAGGTTCTGGAGTTAATCGTAATGGGGGTGGTAAATCCACTTCAACCTTTAAATTGGCTTGCCCTTGTAAATAGGTTTTACCCTCTTTTTCTTGAGGACATAATTTGCCTTTGAGGGTTAAAGAGAAGCGATCATTAATATAATCAATACCTCGAATATCACAATCTTGGGACCGCAAAAAAACCGTTCCTTTACTATCAGACCAAACCCCTAAAATAACCGTAGGTTGAAAATGATAGAGATCCATAAAATTCAAAGAACGCATTTTCAGACGAAACTCATGATCTGATAACGGTTCCATCAACTTTGGATCAGCGATCGCTTTAACCAATCGTTGGGGTTGTCTGAGATAATGGTGAATAGGAATGGCTGTCTGTTTAACTGGTAAAGAAAGGGATTCAGAGGCTTTAAACTGAATCGGGTGCAAAAAATTTTGATCAAGCATTGAGATGTTATAACTTCTATCCGAGTGTGATAAGAAATACACTACAGGAAAATTGGTAAAATCTATAATTTAAACCCCGTCGTTAACGGCGGGGTCTTAAAGAACTTATTGTAACACCCCTAGACTTAAGGGATCTAGGGGTTTATGATCAGATAGATTCCTTCTCATTGGGAAAAGCAGGCTTCTTGGTAAGCCATAAAAAATTGTTGTTGGGAGAAAACTTTAATGCGAGATGCCGTTACCACGTTAATTAAAAACTATGATCTAACTGGCCGTTATTTAGATCGGGATGCTATGGACAACCTCAAATCTTACTTTGAGTCAGGAACTGATCGCATCGCTGTAGCTGGTTTAATTAACGCCAATTCCCCTGAGATCGTTAGAGAAGCAGGACTTCAACTGTTTGAAGAAGTCCCAGAATTGATTCGTCCAGGGGGTAACGCCTATACAACCCGTCGTTATTCGGCTTGTTTACGGGACATGGACTACTATCTCCGTTATGCTAGTTATGCTTTGGTAGCTGGAGATCCCACCGTTCTGGATGAACGAGTTTTACAAGGGTTACGGGAAACCTATAACTCTTTAGGGGTTCCCATTTCCCCCACCGTTCGGGGTATCCAAATAATGAAAGAAAAGATCAAAGCCATGGCCACTGATGCAGGAATCGCAGACACATCGTTTGTAGATCAACCTTTTGATCACATGAGTCGTGAGTTTAGTGAAATCTCTATCTAATGACATTTCTAAGTACAAAGAGGCGATCGTTTTTGAATATAGGCGATCGCTTTTTTATTTTATCCAATGTCGTCAGAATACCCCTCCCGTCTATACGGTGGGGACGGTCGCTCAGATGATTTGCCGTGCGACGGCAAATCCGCGACCTCATGAATGACGACCAACAAATAAACC
>JASJDW010000316.1 GCA_030064955.1 Crocosphaera sp. | reverse complement strand
AATAAGTCTTCATCTCGGGGGGTTATTTGTTTGTCAAAAACATAAACTTTAATGGGTTCTTGTAAATTTTTAACAATTTCTTGGGTTTCGGGTGATAAGATATAAAGTTGATTTTCGGTTAAGTCAATACGCGGAGAATAACGGACAGCAATAAAATTAATTAATGCTAATATAACAACTAACGATAAGGTGGAAATAAAAGCATTGGTTCCTGTTTGAGTGGATCTTTTTTGCCAAAACCTTCTTCCAGTGACTAATAAATAGACTAACCAAATAAATAAAATCGTACCTCCTACAATCACTAAACTTAGATAGAGAATACTCCTAGTTTGGGTGATGATAATGGGAAGTAAACCAGCAACGGTTAAAATAAATCCAGGAATAAATAGGTATTTTAGAATTGTTTTATAGTTGCTTAGTTTGTTCATTTTACAATCATGTTTTTGCGTTGTTTTATCATACTCTTAAGAACGTTGAAACCGTAAAGCTTCTATGGATTGTGCAGTTAAGAAAATTCCTAGTAAGATATAGCTGGCAAACAAAACTAAACTACTAATATCTAAAACTCCTTTGACTAAATCCGTATAACGATCAAACAGAGAAAGATAGGAGAAAAAACTTTTAAAAGGTTCCTGTAAATTAGAAGCGATCGCATCCATTATCCATAAGAACAAAATTAAAATAAAGGTCAAAATATATGCTAAAATTCCACTATCCGTTAACGAAGAAATAAACATCCCTAAAGAAAGAATAGCAGTGGCAATTAAAATTAAAGAACCATGAGATAATAAAATAATATTTAGGTTAACAGGGGGAATGGCATTACTAAATATAATAATCTCATAAACCCAAAAAGGGATCATCAAAACAATAAAAAAAGCTAAAACTCCTAACAACTTCCCCACAGCAACTACCCAATTTGTTACAGGAGAAGTTGCCAATAATTCTAACGTTCCTCTCTTTCTTTCTTCGGAATACAATCCCATAGATAAAGCCGGTAATAATACTAACAGTAAAGAAATAATTACGGCAAAAAAGCTATCGATAAATTGACCAGGAACATCTACAGGAACTGATAATTGGCCACTTTGTTCTAAAAAAGAAAGAGTTTGCAATATCTCTTCTAAAATAGCACTGAAAAAGAAGCCTCCAATTAACCAAAAAACAGCAGCAATGATATAGGCAAAAGGAGAAGTAAAATAACTTTGAAATTCTTTGCGAAAAATAGCAATTAAATTGGTCAAGATCATCTCAAATATTATTAGTGGTTTCAAGATCAGAATTTTCTTTTGCTTCCGTTGACACTTCTTCTGTGATCAAGTTCAAGAAAACATCTTCTAAACTAGCACGAGTTCGTTTCATTTCATATAATCCTAACCCTTGATTAACAATTAAAGCAGCAAGGTCATTTCCTATTTCTTGATCTGAGTCAGTGGTTAAATATAAAGTATGCCGCTTGGTGTGACTATTAGACTTAATTTCTAATTGGCTAATACTTGGCATATCAGTCAAAATTGATTGTAAACTCAAGATATCCCCGTCAATTTCAATTTCATAACCTCCTTTTGCTGTTAAATGGGACATTAAATTATCAGGGGTATCGGTTGCCACCACTTTACCACCATTGATGATCGTGACGCGATCGCAAGTCATACTTACCTCTGGTAAAATATGAGTAGATAACAGGATAGTATGTTCCCCGGCTAAACTCTTAATCAGGTTACGAACTTCAATAATTTGTTTAGGATCAAGCCCCACTGTTGGTTCATCTAAAATAATTACAGGGGGATCGTGAACAATGGCGTGAGCAATACCGACTCGTTGTTTATAACCCTTAGATAGTTTGCGGATCAAGACGTTACGCTTATCTTGCAGTTGACAGCGTTCTAGGGACCAATTTACCCTAGATTTGCGATCGCCGGCTGCTACTCCTTTGATCCTGGCCACAAAGTGCAAAAACCCTTCTACTGTCATATCTGGGTACAAGGGCGGGTTTTCGGGAAGATAACCGATGTTTCGTCTGACTTTTAAAGACTGTTCATGAACATCATATCCAGCAATAATAGCAGTTCCTGTGGTGGCAGGAATATAACCACTGAGGATACGCATGGTGGTGGTTTTACCTGCACCATTAGGCCCCAAAAAGCCTAAAATTTCCCCTTTTTCAACAGAAAAGTCTACATCTTCAATGGCTGCGGTAGCCCCATAAATTTTACTTAAGTGTTCGACTTCAATCATAAATTGATGGGCATTCAAACATTCGCTATGGTTTAATTATGCCAAAAACTCGAAAGAGGGTTAGATAACTTTCCTATGAACTCCCTTGACTTAGCCTTCACCCCCGCTTTACATTTAGCTCAATTAATCCGCGATCGCACTATTTCTCCTCTAGAATTAACCCAACTCTATCTAGATCGAATCGAAAAATATAATCCTCAACTGGGCAGTTTTTTCTTTGTTGCTGCTGAAACGGCACTCCAAGAGGCGAAACAACAAACGGAACAATTAACCCATACCTCTAATCCTCATTCTCTTCCTCCTTTTTTTGGCGTTCCCACCGCTATTAAAGATCTTAACGCAGTGGCAGGGATGCCTTTAAGTTACGGTGTAGCGGTTCTCAAAGAGAATATGGCTAACCATGATGACGGGGTGACAACTCGTATGAAAGAGGCAGGATTTATCATTTTAGGTAAGACTGCTACCTCTCAACTGGGATCATTTCCTTACACGGAACCCTCTGGTTTTCCTCCTGCTCGTAACCCTTGGCATTTAGACTATACTCCAGGGGGTTCTAGTGGGGGATCAGCCGCAGCCGTAGCAGCCGGTTTATGCCCCATTGCCCAAGGTTCTGATGGTGGGGGATCGGTTCGGGGTCCGGCTGCTTGTTGTGGGTTGGTGGGCATGAAACCAGCCAAAGGAAGGGTATCTCATGCACCCGTAGGAGACTATCAAAGTGGCATTTCGAGTAATGGACCTTTAGCCCGAACAGTAGCGGATGCAGCAGCGTTATTAGATGTTATGTCAGGTTATATGACGGGGGATCCCTATTGGTTGCCTGCCCCTGAAATTTCTTTTTTAGAAGCAACAAAACAAGTTTCTCCCTCTTTAAAAATTGCTTTTTGCGATCATATTCCTCCCTTTACTGAAAGCGAAACCATTGTTAAAGCAACGGTACAAAAAACCGCTCAGTTATTGGAGTCACTGGGTCATTCTTTAGAAATGAAATATCCTTCAGTAGAGTCATTAATTGAACCGTTTACACAGATTTGGCAATCTGGAATTGGGGCATCGGGACTCCCTTCAACAGTATTGGACCCCGTTAATAGTTGGTTTAAAGAACAAGAATTAACCGCAGGGGAATATTTACGGGCAGTCCATCAGATGCAAATTTTTTCCCGTCAGTTAGTCGCCTTTTTTGATCAGTTTGATGTGTTGTTGTTACCGGTTTATTTACATCAACCAATCAAAGTAGGAGAATGGGCGCATTTATCCCCCCAAGAAACCTTAGAAAAAATCATTAATTGGATCGCTCCTTGTCCAGCATTTAATGCTAGTGGTTTGCCAGCGATGACGTTACCAATGGAACAGGATGAAAAGGGTTTACCCGTGTGCGTTCAATTAGTCGGAAAACCGGCTGATGAGTTAACTTTAATTCGTTTAGCTGCTCAGTTGGAAACAGCCAATAATTTGTCATTGCCTATTCCTTCTTCTGTTAAAGATTAAATCATAATATAGCAGTTTCCATACTTGTGAGGTATAAACTCTTTTAGTTTTAGGAGTCCAGGAGTTCAAGAGGGCAGGCTTCGCCCGATGCTCCCCAGCAGAAGTGGAATATTCAGTGTACCTAATGAGTCCAGGAAATCAAAGATACAGTTGCTTGAGATCTAAATTTTTCTCAAAAATCTCATTGATAGGTAACATTTCACCCTCCATTGTCATGAATTTATGATCTTTGGTTGCTTGAATAGTTGACCCATCTTCTAGATAATATTCAAATACTTCTTGTTCTCCTCTATTATGCCATTGAGCGATCGCTTGCGTATAAACAAAACCGTTTTTATCTACAGTATAAACAGTACAATTGATGTTTTCTTCAACTATTTTACCGATAGGTAAGGGTCCATATTCAACGGTTAAAATTTCTGTGTCATAACTTAAACAATATTCAGCAAATTTTATCATTTGCTCAAATAAATCTTCTGCGATCGCTTGAGATACGCCATTTTTGGTTGCACCATCGATAAAAATTTCTCGATGTTTGGTCATTTCTGCAATTTTTTTCTTACCCATTGCGCGACGCAATAAGTCAGCTTCCCCTAAAGAATAACCAGCTAAATCTTGCGCCATTTTCATAATTTGTTCTTGATAAACTAATACCGCATAGGTTTCTTTTAAAATCGGTTCTAAGAGTTTATGTTGATAAACAATGGCTTCTCGTCCATGTTTACGATTGATAAATTTAGGGATTAATCCTGCATCCAATGGACCGGGACGATAGAGGGCTAAAATAGAAGAAATATCTTCAATTCCTGATGGTTTTAAGTCTTTTACAATCTGTTTCATTCCCGATGATTCTAACTGGAAGATCCCTTCTAAGTCTCCTTTTTCTAATAACTTGTGGGTATTTTCTACATCGGGAGGTAATTTTTTAGCCGTTCCTTTGGCAATAATTTCTAGGGCTTTTCTTTCATCTAAAGGCAGTTGATCTAAGTCTAAGTCAACCCCTTGATTTTGTTTAATTAAATCAGCTGTCCTTTGAATTGTAGTTAAATTTCTTAACCCTAAAAAGTCCATTTTCAATAATCCCAAGGACTCTAAATCTTCCATATAATATTGAGTAATAACCGCCCCATCATTATTTTTTTGTAACGGAACAATTTCATCTAAAGGTTCAGAAGAAATAACCACCCCCGCAGCATGAACTCCAAAGGTTTTGTTGGTTCCTTCGATACGAATGGCCATATCAACCCAACGACGAACTAAAGGATCATTTTCATACCTTTCTTTAAATTCTGGGGTTGGGGTTTCATCAGAAACCATGACTTTTAATTTAGTCGGTTTACCCCGTGAAACGGGGATCATTTTAGTCATTTTATCCGACTCAGCATAGGCAATATCTAACACTCTTGCCACATCTTTTAACACTGCTTTTGATGTCATGCGGTTAAACGTAATAATCTGAGCAACATTCGCTTCTCCATACTTTCTGGTGACATATTTAATCATTTCATCTCGTCTTTCGATGCAAAAATCTGTATCAACATCGGGCATAGATTTTCTTTCAGGGTTCAGAAATCGCTCGAATAATAGACCATGATGAACTGGATCAATATTGGTTATTTTTAAGCAATAAGCGACTAACGAGCCTGCTGCTGATCCCCTTCCTGGTCCCACAGGAATACAGTTATCTCTGGCATATTTAATATAGTCCCATACTACTAAAAAATAGGTTGAAAACCCCATGCGTTGCAGCATTTTTAATTCATATTCTAAGCGTTCTCGATAGTCATCAGGAATTTCGCTACGAGAACGACATTTTAACCGTTCTAATAATCCTTGCCAAGCAATTTCTTCTACATAACTATCAGGATTGTGTCCAGCAGGAACAGGATAGTTAGGAATTCTAGGTTCTCCTAAAATTTTATAAGGTTCAATTTTTTCTGCTACTTCTAACGTATTGTTAATGGCTTCTTCTATGACATCATCAGGAAGATGATCCCGAAACAATAAGCGCATTTCATCAGCAGATTTTAAATATTCTGTCCCACTATATCTCAGACGTTTCTCATCAGTAATTAGTTTACCTGTTTGAATACATAATAATGCGTCGTGTGCCTCTACATCGTAACAAGAAATAAAATGAGAGTCATTGGTGGCAACAATTTTAATGCCTAAGTCACGAGCAATTTTAGCAATAGCCACATTAACAATTCTATCCTCAATAGAACCATGATCCTGAATTTCTAGATAAAAGTCATCTTTAAAGAGTTTTTGATACCATTTAGCAACTGCTTTTGCTTCTTTTACATCTCCTGCTAAAATTCTTTGGGGTATTTCTCCCCCTAAACAAGCACTGGTAACAATTAATCCTTCATGATATTTTTCTAATAGTTCTTTATTGATACAAGGACGGGCAAAAATACCTTTCCCTTGCATTCCTTGTAGATGAGAAATTGTGGTTAATTTAACTAAATTTTTATAACCTTGAGTATTTTTAGCTAAAACGACTTGATGATATTTTTTATACTTTTTCTTGTCTTCAATATCCCCATTGATAACGTACATTTCGTTGCCAATAATGGGTTTAATACTCTTATTTCGACAGACTTTAATGAGTTCGATCGCCCCATACATCACCCCATGATCCGTTAAAGCGATCGCTGGCATTTCTAATTCTAATGCACGATCAATTAAAGCATTTAATTGGGAAGCCCCATCAAGCAAACTATAATCACTGTGTATATGTAAACCGACGAAAGACATAGTAAAATATGGTTAAATGAATTGTGATGTGAATTATTACACCCAAATGTAACAATTTGTTATATTCATTACTATATTGGGATTTATATTATAGCGTTTATCTTATTATCTAGATGAGAAATTCTGTTTTTAGAATGAAATATTTTGAACAAGAAGATATTCTTTATTTAACTATTTCTGATGAACCAGAAGCTAATAGTGTAGAAATCAATCCAAATATTACAGTTGAACTTAATAATTCGAGGGAATTAATTGGGATAGAAATTACAAATGCAAGTGCTTTAATTCGAGATTCAATTCTAGAATCAACTTAAGGAAAAATATTAAACTTATCTGATCATTGATTGACTCATTTCAATATATAGCAGTTCCCATACTTGTAAGGTACAAACTTGTCTAGTTTTAGGAGTTCGGGAGTTCGGGAGTTTAGGAGGGCAGGCTTCGCCCGATGCTCCCCAGCAGAAGTTGAATATTAGGTGTACCTCATGAGTC
>JASJDW010000315.1 GCA_030064955.1 Crocosphaera sp. | reverse complement strand
TGGGGAGTGTGGGGGGAATTAAGCTTAAAACATGATTTTCTCTTCCCACCCTTCCCCCTCTTCCCTCTCTCCCCCATCCCTATCTCTATTATAATTATAATTGATCGACTCTCTGATACGCACCATTCATTCTTTAAGAAACTTTCAGCAATAATTGATCAACACTGGCATTATGATCCATAAAAGAAAATAAATGTTTATACTGTATTCTTCCTGCTTTATCTAACACAAACTGTGCGGGAAGGGGTGCGCCTAATGCTTGGCCAGTATGATACATCCGAAATACCCGACAATCAGGATTACTCAATAAAGGCATTTTTAACCCTAAATCTTGAACCACAATTTGACTTTGTTGAGCATCGGTACTGGTAATCATTAAAACCTCTACCCCACGGTCAACAAATCGCTGATAATGCTTGTTGAGATTAACAATATGAGGATAACAAAAAGGACAATATTGCTTTTCCGTAAAAATACGAGTGAAAGCTAAAATAACTGGTTGTTGCTCAAAATAATCCCCTAGTCTAATCCTTCGATTGTTAGTAATATCCGGTAGGATAAAATCAGATGCTTGACTTCCTAACACAATTTGATTAGTAGCAGGAATGGGTAAAAAGTTATTAAAAAAACGTTGATTAATTAAACCTGTAAAATCTGTAGATGTTAACATAATCTCATTTTGATAAACCTAAACGCCAAAGTCTAAAGCTCAATTAAATTTTCCCGTTAATTAAGATAAAATTAACTCAGTAATTTTTGTTGAAAATCTTCTGCTTTTTGAG
The DNA here is from genome assembly GCA_030064955.1 of Crocosphaera sp. Lineage (GTDB taxonomy): Bacteria > Cyanobacteriota > Cyanobacteriia > Cyanobacteriales > Microcystaceae > Crocosphaera. The sequence continues at coordinate 6,158 of JASJDW010000315.1, read as the reverse complement.
GATCGGGAATTTTGGTGGCTAATGTCTTGACAAAATCCGTCGGAGAAATGTTAGGATTTTTCTTGACGGTTTTTTGGCAGATTAAAGCGGCCATTGGTCCAATTAACTGAGCTAATTCTTCTTGACACTGTTCAACAAAACTAGGGTCAATTTTTTCTTGAGGTTCGCTAAACGAAAAAGATTGGGGTTTAGGGGGTAAAGGTAAAGGCGCAGTAGGAGGCGCAACACGGGTTGGCATATCGTCACTATCTTCATTAACTGGATTGAGGGCAAAGTGATCCAGAAAACTATCTGAGCCATACAAGTTATGATAAACAGCCTCTAACTGGTTAAGAATGACCTGTGCTGAAGAAGGGCGTTGATCTGGTAAACGAGCCATAATATGATCCACCACATCAGCAAACTCATAGTATAATTCTGGAACCCTCTCTCGCCAGTTTAACTCATCAATCTGGGAATCGTACAACTCACTGGGATGTTTTCCCGTTAATAGATAGACCATCGTCCGCCCCAACGCGAAAAAATCTGACTGAGGAACCGCTTGACCATTCAACTGCTCAATGGGGCTATAGCCCGCCGAAAATAGCCCTGTCACCTCTCCTGTTGATTGTTTGGATAAATAGGTATCTGTTACCTCCCTAGCGGTGCCAAAATCGATTAAAACCAATTGTCCTGTGGAGCGCAACATAATATTGGAAGGCTTAATGTCACGGTGGAAAAAATTATGACGATGAATTTCCTCTAAGATTCGTAATAGCTGCATTAACCACTGAATAGCAATTTTTTGGGAAATACACTTACCTCGCTGATTAATATATTGACTCAAATTAAGCCCCTCTATCTTTTCCATCACCAAACAGTACAAGGGCGTATTGCTACTGTTTAAATAAAAACTAAAGTGAGCATCTGGTTCAACTTTGGGAATACCTGGATGATTAAGACGACTTAAAACATTGATTTCTCTCTCAAACAGTTCAACATACTTAGGATGATTATGAAGAAGAACTTTGAGAACCTTATGGGTCGAATTCCCTCCATCAAGGTTTTGGGGATCACTATCTTGTACCTCAAACGTTTTCCCAAAACCTCCACCCCCTAACTCTTTAAGCACACGATAGCGTCCATCAAGCAGTAACTCAGAGCCACAGCTTTGGCAAAATAATGATGTGTCCTGGTTGTCAGGATTAGAACATTGAGGGTTAATGCAAAGGCTCATCTGCACTCGCCATGGTTCGACCTTTCTCTAGTTTAGACTGCCAGATTTAGTTATACACTAAATTCGCCTCAGATTTCAGCAAAGAAAAATCATTGAAATAGTTCAGGCTAGTTAGCTCAAAAAATAAATGGTACTATAGGAGATTGCAGCATTTATTAAATTATTTCTATGAGTTTAACTGCTACTGAAAAACAAGCCCTGATTAGCGAATACCAAGTTCACGAAACTGACACTGGATCAGCAGATTTACAGGTGGCTATCCTTACCGAACGTATTACCCAATTGACCAATCACCTTAAACAAAATCCTAAAGATCATGCTTCCCGTAGAGGACTCCTGAAAATGATTGGCCGTCGCCGACGTTTGTTAGCCTATATCAATGGTAAAGATTCAAATCGTTATCAAAACTTAATCAAACGCCTTGGCATTCGTCGCTAGAAAAGACAGGAGGAAGTTTCAACAATGAATAATTATTGATTTGATTGTCATTTGCTTCCTCTATCCTACTTTTCACACTCCAGCATTGCCTAAAGCTAATCCGGCCACTAACATTCCCAAGACTAAGAAAGGTTGTGCGCTGGCTTGGTATTTGACATCATTTTCTAGGGGATCACGCAAGAAATACATATCTTGGAAAGTTATCTGGGGAATCACTAATAAAAGTAAAATGGCAGCATAGAGATTTTGATGGATGTAAATTAAATAAGCCCCTATTCCTGCTTGAAAGACATCAATCATAATCACGCATAACCAGGCCGCAGTATTGACCCCGAACATAACAGGAAGGGATTTTAACCCTAATTGGCGATCGCCTTCCACACTCTTAAAATCATTGACCACTGCAATGCCCAACCCAGCCAAACTATAAAATAGAGTCAAAATTACAATAGTCCAGTTTAACTCCCCAAATAAAGCATGGCCTGCCCACCAAGGTAAAGCAATATAACTGGCCCCTAGGGCGTAATTTCCTAACCAACCATTTTGTTTTAATTTTAGGGGGGGGGCTGAATAAATATACGCTAGGAATGCCCCTCCTAAGGTCAAGCAGAGCATAATAGGGAAGTCATGGCCTGCCCACCTATCTAACCCATAACTTAACGCCAGTCCCAACCCCAATAACAATAAAATTTGTGTCACCACTTGAGGAACAGAAATAGCCCCAGAGGGAATAGGACGGTAGGGTTCATTAATAGCATCAATTTCGCGATCGTAGAAATCATTAAGGGTTTGAGTGTACCCGGCCATTAATGGGCCTGATAACAACATACAACTGGCCGCCATGAAAAAGTTTTCTATGGTCCAGGTATAATTCCCTGATGAAGCAGCCCCACAAACCACGCCCCAAATCAAAGGAATCCAAGTAATAGGCTTCATTAACTGTAAGCGTAACTTCCAAATGGAAGTTTCTCCAGCATTTGCCCCTTTCATCCCTAATAATTGACGGGTTTTGCTACTTTTTTCGTTGATTTTAGAAGAAGAATCAGACATAGGTTAATGGATAATCAACAATTAATTTTCAAAGCCACAAGAAACAGGTAACTTCTTAACAGTGACTCGTTTAAAATCGGTCAGAATTAAGAATATAAAATAATTAAATTCTACACTCACAACCTACTTGATTAATCAAACCAGCCAATGTCTTCATTGGTCAATGGTTTATTAGTTGAAACAGGAGCAGTAAAGGGTTCTAACTCCCTAGCTTGACGGGTTAAAGCGGTTTCTTGTACCACTAATTCTTTGGATGAAGCAACGGAGTCCAGGGGGTTCGTCTTTTGCAGTTTAGCTTGTAGAGAAGCAATTAATTCATTTTTTTCAGCTAATTCCATCGCCAATTCTTCTTTTTGTTGCAGTTGGGTGTACAGTTTTTCAACTAATTGTTTTTGTTCATTTAATTGGGATTGATAGTCTTCTACTGCTTTGAGTTCATTTTGCAGACGACTATTTAATTCTCGTTCATCTTTGATTTCAGTTTCTAAAGTTTTAACTTGATTTTGTAAAGTACCAACTTGTTGTTTTTCTTGTTGCAGGGCTTGGTTTAACTGGGTAATCAGTTCATCTAGTTGGGCTTTAGTCATACGACTACGATTGCTAGGAACTGTAGGAACTTGTTCGGTTTCAGAAACAGTTTCCGACTTGTTTTTTACTTCTTCTTGTATTAAATCTGATAATTTTTTTGTTGTCATAGTTGATTCCAATCCCGTTGTAATTCTTCTACAACTCGACGATAATCCGCTTGAGCTTCTTTGGCATTTTTGCCACGCCATTCAGTAATAGGAACCCCTTCTAAAACGGCTCTTTCGTGAGCTTTGTATTGACGAACAAAGGCATGACAAGCGGGAATTCCTAATTCGAGTAAAGTGTTTTGAGCTTCTAGGGTTTCCTTTAAACTGCGAGAGTCTACTTTTGTTAATAATACCCGATGAGCGACCTTTAAGGGCATGACTGCGGTTTTAACCGTTTCGATGAGTGCGGTTAAATCCATGGCCGCTGGTGGTGTAGGTAAGATAATATAGTCTGCACAGGTAATGACTGATTTTAGGGCTTCAGATCGTAAAGCGGGAGGCGTATCCACAACAATTAGGTCATATTCTTCTACTTGACGCAGTTTTTGCAGAATTTTGGGATTATTTTCTTCCGTTAAATCAAAATCGACCCCCTGTTTACCCCGTTGTGTCCACCAACTGGCCGAACCTTGGGGATCGGCATCCACTAATAAAACGTCTTGTTTTTCAGCCAAAATAGCAGCCACATTAACTGCTGTTGTAGTCTTACCCACGCCTCCTTTACCATTAATGATGGCAATAATGGTGGTTGTGGATGAGTTAGAGTCTAATGCAGAATTATCCTTACTCATTTTGCCCTATATTTACCCATTGATTCATTATCTCATTCTTTAACCATCTTCCTGGCGAGAAATCCCCGATTGAGGTACGAAAATCGAGGGATGATAGCCAGAGCATAACCTACTGGGGAGAGTTTTGACTCTGAATGTACTTCTTGATAACTTCTAAAGGTGCGCCACCAGTAGAAATTACACAGTAGGAACTTGACCATAATACAGGTTTATAATATGCCTTTGATAATTCTAACGTGAATTCTTTGCGAAGAAGACGGCTTGAAGAAGATTTTAGGTTTTTGACAAAGATAGAAATATTGTTATTGGGATGAAAGGATACCAGCAAGTGACAATGATCACTCTCGGCTCCAAACTCTAATAACTCACATTTCTGTTTTTCACAGGAAATCTTGAAATACTCTTCAAGCCGTTTTATCATTTCTGCGGTCAAAACTTTTCGTCTATACTTAGTAATAAATATAATATGTAGGTGAATAGCATAAGTACAGTGAGAACTCTTGTTTAGTGAAGTTGACATTTTACATTAGGTGACGTTACACTAATTATCATATTTGATTCGGTCGAAAAATGCTAACTACCAGAAGAGTCACATTCAGACTTTATCCAACTAAAAAACAGGAAAAGACATTGCATGATTGGCGGAAACTCCATCAGTATTTGTACAATGCCTGTTTGTCCCATCGGATAACTGAATATCGGCATTTTGGTAAAAATGTTAGTTATTTTGACCAACAAAACTGTCTTCGGGGGTTCAAAAAAGCATGGCCTGAATATAAACAATTAGGCTCACAAGCATTACAGGCAACAGTTAAGAGGGTTGATTATGCTTATTCTAGGTTTTTCAAAGGATTAGCCAAGTTTCCAAAGTTCAAAAGTTTCCATAGATATCGAGGATGGACTTACCCTGCTACATCGGGGTGGAAAGCCCATAAAACGGGAGATCATGGGGCTTTAGAATTATCAAACTTAGGGCAAATCCGAATGAGAGGAAAAGCCCGAACTTGGGGTCAACCTACCACTTGTACAATTATTTGGAAAAACAACAAATGGTACTGTTCTATTACTGTTAAATGTGAGGTTTTTAGAGAAACGGGAATGGGTGCTTGTGGGATTGATTTTGGTACTCTTAGAGCAGTCACTTTTGACGATTCAACAGGTATTGAAAATCCTAGATTTTTGGCTAAATCTAAAGACAAAATAGCTAAGGCATCCCGTCAATTAAGACGTAAGCGTTCTCCTAATAGAAAGAAACGAATCAGAGCATCAAAACGATGGAAGAAAGCCCGTCAAAAGGTTAGTAAACTACAAAATAAAGTTGCCTTACAGAGACAAGATTGGCAACATAAGGTATCTACACAAATTGTAAGCGGTAATAGCTTGGTAGCTACCGAAAAACTAAACCTAAGAGGGATGACTCGCAAGGCTAAGAAAGGAAGTAAACGCAAAAAACAAAAAACCGGACTCAACCGCAATTTACTTGATGTGGGTATAGGTAATCTAACCCAACTCATCAAGTATAAATTGGAAGAGTCCGGTGGTGTTTTTGTAGAAGTTCCTATCAAGATAGCCCCGTCTCAAACTTGTCCCAATTGTGGCAAAAAGAAGAAAAAGGAGTTGTCCGAACGAGTGCATCGCTGTGATTGTGGTTGTCTCATGGATAGAGATGCAGCAGCAGCAACAGTAATGTTGAATTATGCACGGGGGCTAGGAACTAGCCTCCTCAATCGTGGATCTCAGTCCTCTGGTCAAGCCCCTACGGCTAAACACTGTGGAGGGTTTGCTCAAGTTTGGGAGTTGAAGCGACAGAAACCTCGGATGAAGCGTAGCGGAATCCGTAGGTAGTTCATTATAGTTGATAATTAATAGTTATCGGGAAATGTTTGAAATGGAAGCAAAACAGTGGTTAAAGTGGATCTGTTCGAGTCAAGATTTGGATGAATTAGGACAAAACTACGATCAATGGTCAGATAAGTATGAAGCGGATGTTTCGGAAGTGTGGGAAGCAGTTCCCAAGACAGCCGCACTGATGCTTTCAAAGTCTATTGATGATAAGCAAAGTCTAATTCTTGATTTTGGGGCTGGAAC
>JASJDW010000314.1 GCA_030064955.1 Crocosphaera sp. | reverse complement strand
GGGAGTCCCCAGGACGTAAGTTCTCTATTCTGGTAGGTGACTATAAGAATAGTAACTAGAAACAAACTTTGAAATGTGGATTTATCCCATTTTAAAGTTACGACTAGAATCCCTGCGGTTTTAACCCAGGGAGTCTCAATAGGAGAACCGTTAACTAATATTTATTATGATTGAGAAAAAGAAATAAGCTCGATCTTACTTTTAAATTATGAGTGCTACCATCCCTTTTGTAACACCAATTAATCAAATTAGCCTAGAACCAGGTAGTCAAGTTACCATTACCAATATAACCTGGCAAGAATTTGAAACGATGTTACAGGAATTGGGAGAAAATCGTAGTGCCAGATTAAGCTATAGTAAGGGTATTTTAGAAGTTATGGTTCCCCTTCCCGAACATGAAAGACCAAAGGAACTAATTTCAGATATTGTCAAAATCTTATTAAAAGTGACCAAGAGAAAATATGAACCCTTTGGATCAACAACCTTTAAACAAGAAGGAATAGCAGGAGTTGAACCAGATGCGTGTTTTTATATTAAAAATTATCAACAGATGATCAGTCGTCGTCGTTTACAACCTGATGATCCTCCTCCTGACTTAGCCATTGAATGTGATGTGACTTCTAAAACTACCCTAGAAGCTTATCAAGGGATTAAAGTACCTGAATTATGGGTTTATGACAGTGGCAAGTTAAAGATTTATATTCTTGAAAATGATAACTATATCCAGTCAGAAATTAGTCCTACGTTTCCTAATATTAATTTAACTCAAATAATCCCTAATGCTGTTGAGCGATCATGGCAAGTTGGTAGTGTTCAAGCATTAGAAGAGTTAGAAACGATCATTAAAGAAAATGTAAATTAAAAGTTTAGTGTAGGGTGGGCAAGAGAACATATTTTTAAGGTTAATGAAGGTATGATCAATCCTTGCCCACTATCCTAATGTATAGCATCAACTGATCGCACAAATTGAATTATGCTAACGTAGAAAAAATAATGAGATCATCCCAGATCGCTATAGCATTTCTTGGACTCATGAGGTACACCTAATATTCAACTTCTGCTGGGGAGCATCGGGCGAAGCCTGCCCTCCCGAACTCCCGAACTCCCGAACTCCCGAACTCCTAAAACTAGAAAATTTTGTACCCCACAAGTATGGGAACTGCTAATAGCCATGATAAAGTCATTATATGAAACAGATTATGCTCAATGGACGCGATCGCAAATTGAAGCGTTAAAAACCCGCAATTGGGAGAAAATTGATTTTGAGCATTTAATAGAAAATTTAGAGATGGGAGATCCTAAAGAGACAGTTGAAAGTAATCTGGTTATTTTGATCGCCCATCTTTTAAAATTAGCCGTTCAAGAAGATGCTCCTGATTGGATGACCAATAGTTGGTATAATTCTATTGATGAACACAGGAAACGTATTCTTAAAGCCAAAAAGAAGTATAAACCGATTAAAAAATATATACCAACCGCCGTTGAAAATGCTTATCCAGATGCTAGAGATTTAGCTATTAAAGAAGGTAAACGGGCGGATGGACGTAAAGTTATTAAAAGAAAAGAGTCTGAATATCCAACCCAATGTCCTTTTACTTTAGAACAAATTCTTGATGAATCTTGGTATCCAAGAACTTAATTTCAATTAATGTTCGGTTTAAACACTTCTTGTTAAGTTTAGTATTAGTTATAGCAGTTCCCATACTTGTGAGGTACAAACTCTTCTAGTTTTAGGAGTTAGGAGTTCAGGAGTTCAGGAGTTCAGGAGTTGGGTATTAGTTACTTTTTAACTTCTTTTTTCTCAAAAATTTTTCCATTTCCTCGACAAAATACACAAGTTTCTTCTCTTTGTATTTCTCCAGTACAATCTCGGATCTTGATGTATCCTTTTCCTTCGCAATGATGACAGTCTCTTTTTTGTTTCATAATAGTTTATGTTAATAGATTATGTTAAATATGATTCTAACTCTTTTTGATCACTCTTTCCATAACCTGACTAATTTTTTTGACGATTGGATCAACTTCGATGTTAATAATATTGCCTTCTTTTTTGTGGTCTAGATTGGTAATTCTTAGAGTTTCTGGATAGAGTTCAAAGGATAAGGATGAATCAGTTATCTGTTTAATTTGTAACAAGACACCATCAATACACACTTGATCTTTAACATCTAAATATTTCATCATCTTATTTTCCCAGGTAACGTCCATTGCTAATTTTTCACCCTCTAAACTTTTTATTCTCAAAATTTTACCTTGTCCCGAAGGAACACCATAAAACCAGGTTCCAGGTAATTCGTCTCCTACAGAAATTGCTTTTTCTAAATTGACTTTTTTGCCTAGTTCATAATGGTCTGCTTTTCTGGGGTTAGATAAATAAAAGGATAAGAAAAATGAATCATTTTTGTCTTGTTTATTTAACACAGTAAACACTTGTCCATCAAGGGAAAGATGAGATTTTATTTTAATATCTAAGCCAAACTGATGAGAAACTTTAATGGTTAACTCTATATCTGAGTCGCTAGAAATAATTTTCTCAACAATGCCACTTTCTTTAATAAAACCAGTAAACATAATCTATCTGATCTATAAAAACTAACTTAATCTAATAATATAGTATTTACAAATGAAATCTGAAAACTTGCTCCTGCCTTCTGCCTCCTGCCTTACACAACTAGCTAGTTTATAACTCAAATGAAAACGCTATAGTTACTTCATAATTTTTGAGAGCTAATTACTATATTTCTTAATTAACTTATGGCTTTACGATAGATAAAATGAATCGAGAACGTTATACAATAATTGTCTTATATGTCTACTGTTACCGTTACCGTTCCTGCAACAACGGCCAATATTGGGCCAGGGTTTGACTGTATTGGTGCAGCCCTGAGTCTCTATAATCAATTTAAGTTTACTGAACAACCAGAGGCAGAAAATGACCTTAGCATTACAGTAACAGGAACAGAAGCCCATCGAGTCAGTAGCGATCGCACTAACCTACTGTATCAGGCATTTACTCATTTATACCACCATCTCAACAAAACCCCTCCTAAAATAGCCATTGACATCAAATTAGGGGTTCCCCTTGCCAGAGGATTAGGAAGCTCTGCAACCGCCATTATTGGGGGGCTGGTGGGGGCTAACGCATTGGCTGGCCAACCCCTGTCCACAGCAGACATCATAGAATTAGCCGTTGCTTTAGAAGGTCATCCTGATAACGTGGTTCCTGCTTTGTTGGGAAACTGTCAATTATCCGTCGGTAAAAGTAAAAACTGGGAAATTTGTCAAATTCCTTGGCACCCTGACATCATCCCTGTAGTAGCGATCCCTAACTTTGAACTATCTACCGAAGAAGCTAGGTCGGTCTTACCGAAAACCTTACCTCAAGAAGATGCCATCTATAATATAGCTCGGATGGGATTATTGATTAGAGCCCTAGAAACCGGTAACGAACAATGGTTAAGTAAGGCCATGACCGATAAACTCCATCAACCCTATCGTCAAGGACTCATTGAAGGCTATGAATTTGTCCAAGAATGCGCCCTGAAAGCAGGGGCTTATGGTATGGTCATTAGTGGAGCCGGACCCACCTTATTAGCCTTAACCAGTGCCGGTCAGATTCAATCCGTTGAAAAAGCGATGAAAAATGCTTGGACTCAACTGGAAATCATAGCAGATGTGCGATCGCTGTCTATCGATACTCAAGGAGCAAAAATCCAATAAAAAATCCCTGTCAAATGACAGGGAAAGAACACAAGCAATGAAAAAGAGAAATAAGGTCAAAAACTGAATTTAACGTCCTAGTTGTTGAGAATAGGACACCAGTCCAGCACTAAAAACTTGTCCATAGTGATTGAGTCGATTTTGTTGTCCACTACGAGTAGGAGCAAAAAAGGTATCAGTTAAACCCACCGCAGCAAACATAACAGTAGCAACAAGGATAATATAGTTACGAAGGATAATAGTATTGTTAGTAGTGGTGGTGAACATTGTTTTGACCTCATCTCCTCTTTTGTTACCTCTATCTTAAGGAGTGTGAAAGGGTGATGTCAGTCCCAAAACTTAGGTATATTAAGGGTTTTCTTCCTGTTGCGATCCCTACAGAAGTGGAATTAAGTGGAAATAAGGAGAGGGCGTTTTTGGGGACTGGGGGACTGGGAGACTTTGTAGACAAGGGAGCAGGGGGAGCAGGGGGAGCAGAGGGAGCAGAGGGAGTAAAATATTAATATTCTTCCCACACTTCCCATCCTTTATATTAATCGCAAAGCACAATATCCTCTTGACCGGATCAATTGCGAATGTTAGCATATCAGAGACGGTTTGAATTCCCTGGGTGGGAGTCCCGAAAGGGCGGTAGTGAATGGCTCTATGAAGTTGAACCCTAGAACCCAAAAGTCGGCATAAGAGACAAAAAAGTAGGGTAGCGAAAACCTCGTAAAACATGGGGTCGCGTCTTTTGAGGAAACCTCAAAAGCTTGTGACGACCGTAAGCGCAGTAACCGATAACAACGGTGAATGAAAGTAAAAGCATTTGGGAGTAATCCCCGTACTGTGGGGCGCACAGGAACGGTCGGTGAAAATCCGATAACGCTTGGAGAGTGAACCATTAAGTGGGTATCTAGATAACAAGTGATCTTCTAGCAAGCTCGGTTCAGATATAATCGTGTAAGACCTAAGTATGGGAAACCAAAAAAGGCGGTGGTTAGCTCAAGAATCCCTCACTTGAGAGTGAAGGGAGCGTCAATACCAGATGACATCTACACCCAAAGCAGGATCATTGTGATCCTCAGTATTATTAAGTGGAGAGTTGGTACTCTGTGCTGCAACGTTTTAAACAGGATTTAAAAAATGATCTCATTGCCGGCCTTTTAGTGGTCATTCCCTTGGCAACCACTATTTGGCTAACCATTACCATTGCCAGTTGGGTTATTAATCTTTTAACTCAAATCCCTAAACAATTAAACCCATTTGATGGTCTTGACCCGATTTTAAGTTATTGTCTTAATCTCAGTGTTGGCTTAGCGGTACCACTGCTATTTATTTTAATTATTGGTTTAATGGCCCGTAATATTGCTGGCAGATGGCTATTAGATGTAGGAGAACGGATTTTACAATCCATTCCCTTAGCAGGGGCTGTCTATAAAACCTTACAACAAATCTTAGAAACCCTTTTCAAAGACTCTAAAAGTAAATTTCGGCGGGTGGTAATGGTGGAATATCCCCGTCGGGGTGTTTGGAGTTTAGGGTTTGTGACAGGTACCTTAAGTCCTTCTTTGCAAGCTCATCTTGAGGAACCTATGTTGAGTGTGTTTATCCCTACCACTCCCAATCCGACCTCTGGATGGTACGCTATCATTGCTGCTGATGATGTGATTAATTTGCCCATTTCCATTGAAGATGCCTTTAAAGTCTTAATTTCTGGGGGTATTGTTAGTCCTAATCTTCCTAACCCTGTTCCTAAGTTATCTCAACCTAAAAACAATTCTCAAAAGAGTCTTGATACTTCTGTAAAACAACCCCAAAATCACTCTTTAGTTGTGGAAGAAGACGGATCTAGCTAGGGTGAAAACAAGGTTATAGTTTAGGTAAAATGCTTGGTGTAGGGTGTAGGCTAGAAAAACAACCAACCCATTTCAAATTTAAAAATTTTAGCTACTTAACCGCTTATGCCCTCTCGTCAGCAACCTCGTCGTATTGCCCGTGAATTAGCCCTATTGAGTCTGAGTCAAATTAAAGGGAAAGCTGAAAAACTTGACCAAGTTGAGCTTAATGATCTGACTTTAGCAGCCATTCGTACCCTGACTAGCGAGGTTCAAGATACCTTGGAAACCGCTTCAGCAGAGGTAAAAAGGGGACATAATCAACTGTTTCAATATGAAACCCGTGCTACGACCCTAGAGAGTGCTAAAACCATGATTAATGATGCTCTCACCCTAACACAAACAGCTATTAATCGTTTAGCCAATGCCGTAGAATTTCCTGAGATTGTCCAATTAGCCAGTCAATACGAAGTTAGAGAATATACGATTGAGTTGATTGGAACCATTAACCGACGCAGAAAAGAGATTGACCAACAATTAGAAGCGGTGTTAAAAGATTGGCAATTAAGACGTTTGGCTAAAATTGATCAAGATATTTTACGTCTTGCTGTAGCAGAAATCTTATTTATGGATGTGCCTGAAAAAGTAGCGATTAATGAAGCAGTAGAACTGGCAAAACGCTATTCTGATGATGATGGTTATCGTTTTATTAATGGGGTATTGAGACGATTTACGGACTATATTAAGCAAACCTAAGTTCGGTATTAAGGGAATTTTTATATAGCAGTTCCCATACTTGTGAGGACTAAAAGTTATCCCTTTGAGGCAGGTGTGAAGTGTACCTTATGACTCTGAGAAATCCTATCTTGAAAGTGCAAAAAGAGGACTCCCGTTAAATTTCTCCCGAAAAAAAGATTCATAGAAATTAACGGGAGATAACTCGCGCGTTCCCAAGGCGAGGGAACCTCGCCGGGGTCCCTCGTCTTTTTGCCAACAAATAAACCGCGAAGCATCCATAAGAGCATAATGTGTGGTACAGTTCCAATAGCGGTAATGCGCGTAAGGGATAACAAGGGAGTGACTTCCCAATCCTTCGTACCTCGGGACAAATATCGCCCTTCGTGCCTCTTGCATTCTGAGGGAACCTCAGAATTAGGCACTCAGAAAATGTAATGGTGACGGGTCGATCAGCATAGAGCATAAGAGCTTTTTCTAGAAGACAAAAACCTAGACAATCCTAAACAGAAATAGACATTATGTCTAGGATTTTCCGCCCAGGCCAGGAAAATTGCCGATTCTGGAGAGCCTTGATTCAGATATAATAGA
>JASJDW010000054.1 GCA_030064955.1 Crocosphaera sp. | reverse complement strand
TATGCAACACAGATCCAAGGACGCATTCCTAAACGGTAGGAAAGTTCCCACTGACGACCCATGTAGCAAAATACTCCGATTAAGAAGTGGAAGATTACTAACTGGTAAGGACCGCCATTGTAAAGCCACTCGTCTAAAGAAGCAGCTTCCCAGATGGGATAGAAGTGTAAACCGATCGCATTGGAAGAAGGAACTACTGCACCGGAAACGATGTTGTTTCCGTAGAGTAAAGAACCAGCTACAGGCTCACGAATACCGTCGATGTCAACGGGAGGAGCAGCGATAAAGGCGATGATGAAGCAGGTGGTAGCAGTTAAGAGGGTGGGGATCATTAAGGTACCGAACCAACCGACATAGATGCGGTTGTTGGTGCTGGTCACCCACTGACAAAACTGTTCCCACAAAGAAACGCTCTCGCGTTGTTGTAAGGTGGTAGTCATGTTGGTATAATTCCTATTTGGTTTTCTAGGTACGAGTTTGGCTTTTTTGCCTTTCAGCGTTTGCCTTTTGTATGTATAAATCTATATTAACGAACCTGTAACGGTTTGTAAAGTGTTGTAACAAAAGACTTACTTATCATAAGTATAAGTACGGTTAATAATTGAGCAAAGTGTCCTATTTAAAGAGAGTTCTATGAGTTTGCGGATGCTTCGCAGTTTTTTATCCTGATGTCGGGCAGAATACCCCATCCTTCTACAAGGCTTCGGCCGTGAGCTCAGCCGAACGGTGGGGATGAATGACCGACCAACAAACAAACCGACCAAAGGGAGTCCATATTTGGTGAAAAGATGATACAATAACGAAATCACTTACCAACGTCAGGGGCGTGAATTCTAATACTTACGAAAGGTGGAGTCTCCGAGAGCCAAGTTTAGGACTATGAAACCTAGTAGGAAAGCCGAAGCACGAATCCATGGTCGATTCGCTATTAAGCAAGTCCTTACGCACTTCCGCGCAGATGGGAACTGGTAGAAAAAGTGAATAGTATTTTTGTATGTACCGCAGGAAGTGCGGAAACTTACGCCCACGGGAGAGACTCATTAAGGGGTGGCTATCCGAAAGATAGTGCATCGAGTCTGTATCAGGCGGGTTACTGTCTGAGCCTGGGAAGCCCCATCGTATTATGTTGGGGTGCTTCACGATCAGAAGATAGGTCTTTCTTCAAGAAAGAAGAATCAAACCATTAAGGAAAAAGATTATGAGCCAGCGCGAATTCGATTATGATTTAATCATTATCGGTGCAGGAGTCGGGGGACACGGAGCGGCCTTACACGCAGTCAAATGTGGACTAAAAACAGCCATTATCGAAGCAAAAGACATGGGAGGAACCTGTGTCAACCGAGGTTGTATCCCCTCAAAAGCCCTCTTAGCAGCATCAGGAAAAGTTCGAGACTTACAAAATGCCCAACATCTCTACAATTTGGGTATTCATATTAATGGAGTGGATTTCCAAAGACAAGCGATCGCTGACCATGCTACCAATTTAGTCAATAAAATACGAAGTGATTTGACCAATAGTTTAAAACGGCTCAAAGTGGATACTATCCATGGTTGGGGCAAACTGGTTGATACCCAAAAAGTCAGTGTCCTCACCGATAATGGAGAAACCATCCTCACGGCTAAAGATATTATGTTATGTCCGGGATCGGTTCCTTTTGTTCCCCGTGGCATCGAAATCGACCATAAAACCGTCTTTACCAGCGACGAAGCCGTAAAATTAGAAGTGTTACCCCAATGGATCGCCATCATTGGTAGTGGTTATATTGGCCTAGAATTTTCTGATATTTATACCGCCCTAGGCTGTGAAGTGACCATGATCGAAGCCTTAGATACTTTAATGCCAGGTTTCGATCCCGAAATCTCCAAACTCGCCGAAAGAACCCTGATCAAAGCCCGTGATATTGAAACTTATGCCGGGGTTTTCGCCACCAAAGTAACCCCAGGAGAACCAGTGACCATCGAATTAACCGATGCTAAAAGCAAAGAAGTTATCGATGTCCTAGAAGTAGATGCTTGCTTAGTAGCCACCGGAAGAGTTCCCGCCACCAAAAACCTCGGGCTAGAAAATCTCGGCATCGAAACCAACCGAGGTTTTATCCCTGTCAACGAGAAAATGGAAGTCCTGCGAGATGGTGAACCCGTTCCCCATCTGTGGGCAGTGGGAGACGCAAACGGTGAAATGATGTTAGCTCATGCAGCATCCGGCCAAGGGGCGATCGCTGTAGAAAATATGTGTGGACGAGAAAAAACCATTGACTACCGCAGTATTCCAGCAGCCGCCTTTACCCACCCTGAAATCAGTTACGTTGGCCTGAGTGAACCCGCAGCCCGTGAATTAGGAGAGAAAGAAGGGTTTGAGGTTTCTTGCGTCAAAACTTACTTTAAAGGCAATTCTAAAGCCCTTGCTGAAGGGGAAACCGATGGGATCACTAAGGTGGTGTACCGCAAAGATAACGGCGAATTATTAGGAGTCCACATCATGGGCATTCATGCCTCTGACTTGATCCAAGAAGCAGCTAACGCGATCGCTCAACGCCAAAGCGTTCACGATCTATCCTTTAACATTCACACCCATCCCACTCTTTCAGAAGTCTTAGATGAAGCCTTTAAACGGGCTGAGGCTAGGGTTTAGTGGGAGAATTTGGGGACTGGAGGACTGGGAGACAAGGGAGATGGGGAGGCAGAGGGAGCAGGGAGTGCCGGAGCAGGGAGAAATATTATATTCTTCCTAGTCTCCCCACACTTCCCACACTCCCCTCTCTTCCCACACTCAAGATCACCCCCACACCCTACACCCCACACTTCCTATCACTCCCCATCATCCCCTCTTCTCAGAAATAATTAACGCAATCGGGGAAAAAACCCTTAGAATGATTAACGTTAGGTATCAAAACCGAAAAAGGGTAACAACTATATGACACCATCTTTAGCCAATTTCCTATGGAGTCTCGTCTTGGGAACCGTTATCGTGGTTATTCCCATCACTATTGGACTGGTTGTAATTAGTCAAA
This sequence comes from Crocosphaera sp., assembly GCA_030064955.1. Lineage (GTDB taxonomy): Bacteria > Cyanobacteriota > Cyanobacteriia > Cyanobacteriales > Microcystaceae > Crocosphaera. Next base: position 11,965 of record JASJDW010000054.1, on the reverse strand, counting down.
GTGATAAAATCAAGCGCAATTTCTAAGCTTGTTTGAGTTTACCCCATCCTTAAGTCGGGTGGGGCTAATTTCATTATTAGTTATATTAGTAGTTACGAATAAGTTTACCCTATTGGGTATTCTAGGTATGAAATATAAAGACAATTCGCTACCATAAGAGATGAAAACGGAGAGCGATAATGGTTAATTTTGGGCTGAACTCAGCCAGTGTCCTAGGAATTTTTTTAGCTGTTGCTGGAGCAGGTTTATACTTCTTGCGAAGTGTACGGCCAGAACTGTCGAGAGATCATGATATCTTTTTCGCCGCAGTAGGTTTATTATGCGGATTAATCTTACTATTTCAAGGATGGCGACTTGATCCTATCCTTCAGTTCGGACAATTTTTGTTAACAGGATCGGCTGTATTTTTTGCCGTGGAGAGTATTCGCTTACGGGGAGCAACCACTGAACAAGCTAGACGCAGTTCCTCCTTTGTTGATGATGAGCGTCGCGTCAGTAAAACCCGTGTCTATACAGAGGCCGAACTCGATCGCTTAGAACCCTACGAAGACGAACAACCCTCTTATAACAATAACCCTCGTTTACAAGGATACGCTGATCCTCGCAGTAATCGTGGGTATGGGGAGGAAGAGACTCGTAGTCGGCGATCGCGTCGTCGTCCTTCCACTGATGCTTATGGCGATCGCCCATCTCCAAGGCGTAAAACCCCCCCAACTCGTCCAACGAATGAGAATTACGACGCTTGGGATAGTAGAGATGATATGTGGGAAGATCGTCCTCAAAAACCTCGTTCTCGTCGTCCTCGTCCTGAAACCTACCCTCCAGAAACGTCCTCATCTACCCCTCGTCAACGTCGTCCTCGTTCTCCCAGAGAAGAAAAACGTTATTCCTCTGGTTCGCAGGAAACTCCCACCCCCACCGACTATGTTGACTATCAACCCATTGATCCGTCTCAACCCCCTAGAAAACGAGACGCTCGACCCTCCAAACCCGATAATAATTACGAAAGCGATCGCCCATCAGATCCCTCTAATTTTGATTATTAAAAACAATGTTCTACCATATACGAGGCAGGAGCAGCGGGAGAGTTTGGGGACTGGAGGACTGGAAGACAAGGGAGCAGGGGGAGCAGAGGGAGACAAGGAAGACTATTCTTACTTCCCACACTCCCTATCACCCCGTCACCCCTACACCCTACACCCCATCAGTCATAGCATAAAGGCGATCGCGTCTAAACTGCTTAAAGTTGTCATAGGGACAGGTCTAATGAGCTTATTAGCATCTTGTGACGTGTTCAAACAACCTGAACCCCCTGCTACCCTTAATAGTCGCTACAATGACCAACAACCTGCTTTGAGTGGAGATGGCCGTTGGTTAGCTTTAGTATCCAACCGTAACAACAATAATGAGATTTTGCTCTATGATTTACGCAGTGAAAGATTTATTACGCTTCCAGGGTTAAATCAAAGTAATATTATCTTAGAAAGTCCTAGTTTGAGTCGTACGGGACGCTATTTAGTCTATATTTCCAGTGTCCAAGGACGGCCAGATGTGGCCTTATATGATCGTGCGACTCGGCGAACGGAACTTTTAACTCAACGTTATCGTAATTGGGTGAGAAATCCTCAAATTAGTGCTGATGGACGCTACATTGTTTTTGAAACAGCGCGACGGGGACAGTGGGATATCGAAGTCCTAGATCGTGGCCCATTAATTGAGTTAGATATTCCTGACGGTACACCAGTAGAAACACCAGAACGATGAGCAGATATTTCAACAACTGATAATTAAACTGTGAAACAGATTATTCTTAGCATTGTTCTTATTAGTAGCATTGTAACAGGTTGTACTGGCTATCCTCGTTACCTTAATTTTCCGTTTGATGGAGGAGGACGAGGATTAAATAGTCGCGCTTCAGATTTAGAACCTCAAGTTACAGCTACTTATATTGTCTTTATTTCTGATAGAAATGGTTCCCAAGATGTTTATCTATTTGATGCTCAAAAACGACAATTAATATCCCTACCAGGATTAAATGCGTTAGATGAAATCGCTTCTCATCCTTCTATTTCTGAAGATGGTCGTTATCTGGTTTTTGCTGGTAGTCGTCAAGGAGAATCTAATATTTATGTTTATGATCGACAAACGGAGCAAAAACGTAATTTAACTGCTAATTTACAAGCAGAGGTGCGTCATCCTATTATTAATGCTGATGGAACTCAGATTGCTTTTGAAATTGCGAAAGATGGACAATGGGATATTATGATTTACGATTTATCTGGCAATCCTCTTAAATTTCCATAGGAACATCTATTAAAATGGACTGGATTTTATCCTTATTCGTTTAACTTTAACTCCATTTATCTAAGTTATCATCGTGATTGTGAAGTAACCCTGTAAATAAATCATTCAGTTTTTCAGTGCTATATTGAGGTTGCAAGAAAAGTTTCCGTGCATTAATAAAATAACGTTGAATGTTGTGTAAGGGGGCTAGTTTTGACTTAATAGATGATAACCTAACTTTAGATTTCTCCATATTAGTAACATTAATCCAGGTTTTCACACTCATGGGTAATTGTGTTCCCATACGAAAGTGTAAATTTTCCTGGGATAATGATTCAATATAGGTTGAAGTTAAAAACATTTCATACTGAGATTTTTGAGGGGTTAGCTGTTGAATAAAGGCTAAACTAACCCCTTTAACTAACTGACGAACGGGTTCAGCTTTGACTCCCATGACTTCTCTGACAAGGGTACTCTGTCCCATGACACTATTCATACTATTCAGATCACTAATACTCATGTGAGTTCCCCCCATAGCCATTACCATATATTTTTCTGTAGATAGTTGTTGAAAGGGTTTTAATTGATGGGAAATGGTGGGGGTAATACCGTCATCAGAAGCAGATAACATGAGGGTTGGAACTTTAATTTGAGATAAATTATTACCAAATAATTCACCAATAATAGGATTAAAAACGATGATTTGTTTAATACGATTGTCTTTAAATGTTCGTTGGGGATAAGGTAATTCTCCGGCTGCACATTGTAACCAATCTGCCGGCGATCGCTCTAGAGGAGATGTTTTTTGACAAAAACGTCTTAACGTTTTCAAATCTAAGGATGCCCCTCCTAACGCTAAGGCGGTATAACCCCCAAAAGAATGACCAATCATACTCACTTTTTTAGTGTTTAATTTTCCTTTAAATTGTCTATTTTTTTTGTTTAAAAGGGTTAATTGATTTAAAACAAAACTAATATCTTGGGGACGATCAATAAATTCTTCTGAGGGCAAAATTTGACTAAATTTTATTCCTGTTGCTGTTTTAATTAGGGCATGAATATCGCTTCCAGGATGTTCAATAGAAACGACTGTAATCCCATAAGAAGCTAAATGTCTAGCTAAATAGCGCAAAAAGCGACGATCTGACGCAAACCCATGAGACATAATGACCAAAGGCCCATGAGTTTTTTTTGCAGTATAAATATCAAGGGTAATGTAACGATCTCGACTTCGATCATAAAGGACATCGGTTTCTATGGATATGGCTTGCTCTCCTGGTGATGTCGGATCAAAGTTGGGTATAATTTTAGTTGTAGAAGAGTCTTTAAAATTTTTATCTAACTCTGAATTAATTAATTGACTATGTAAAAAAGAACCATTCATTTTGACAGCTAAAATAGCTACTTTTGAAATGTCAATTGTTACAGTTTCTTTCGGATATGTTTGTAAAAAACTGATAATACTTAAATTATTTGTTTCTTTTAAAAGTAAATTTAATGCGGATTTGAGTTCTGATGGATTACTATCAGGTAATGCTTGACTAATTTGGTGTAATAATCTTTTTCCATCATCACTTTTTAACAGATCAGTTAGAAACTGTTTCGCAATTAAAGGATCAATTTTTAAACTTTTAGATAAAACTTTTTGAGTTTTACTGGTTAATAAGGCATTATAAGGTTTTAAGTTAGTAGAAATTTCTTGAGTTTCTACAAATTTTTGTAAATCTTCAACTGGAATTTTCTGACGAAGTAATCCTACTTGTAAAATAATATTTTCTGCTGCTAAAGTAGGAGATAGTCCAAAAAACAAAGATAATAAAATGGGGGAAATTCCCCCTACTATGTTGAAAACAAAAGGCGAAAGAAGTTTCAAAAATTTCATAGGTGGAAATAACAAAAAGTCATGAAAATTAACTACCTCGAAGTTTCCCACATTAACAGTACCTTCTAGGAAGATTTGTTGATTTTTTGCTGTCTTGTTGTCAACCGGTTTAGTGAGATTCCTTTTGATAGTATGCCCAATTATAAGGCTTAATCTAGCAATTTTCCGTGACTAAAAGGACTAATGAACTCCAGACACCGAAAATAATCACTATAGCATTCTGTCACTGCCTAGATTTTACCCGATTTCCTATCTGTATATTAAATTTAAGACTTGTGACAATTTACAAAGTGTCATAACTTAGATTGGCCGTGAGTGTTTAACTTGGTACATTATGGTTGTGTGTGAGGAGTAAGAGTGATATGAAAACGCCTTTGGAGTCGAAACACGGCAAGACGCCCGAAGGCTTTTCATTTTTATATTTTGGTTAATTGAATAGTTATAGCAATCGTAACCATCCTGTTACTGTATGGACAAGGTGATGATTGGCTTTTCAGAATTTTGTGTAGAGACGTTTCATCAAACGTCTCTACAGTAGTGTTAGGCAAGAAATAAAAGGGTTGTGAGGTATGAATTTGGTACAATAATGATAATCAATGCTATTTTCTTTCATGAGTATTCCTGATTATCAATCAATAATGTTTCCTTTACTTAGATATTCTGGAGACGAAAAAGAACATTCTTTACGGGAGTGTATTGAAGCTTTAGCTAGTTATTTTAATCTTACTCATGAGCAAAGAAAACAGTTATTACCCAGTGAAAAACAATCTATTTTTGATAATAGAGTTGGTTGGGCGAGAACTTATTTAAAAAAAGCAGGACTTTTAGTGAGTACAAGGCGAGGCTATTTAAAAATAAGCCAACGAGGACAAAGCATTTTAAAAGAAAATAATATCCAGGAAATTAATGTTAAATTTTTAAAGCGTTTTCCAGAGTTTATTGATTTTCAAAATAATACTAACGAAGAAAATACGCATCTATTATCTTTAGGTTCCGAGCAACAGTTAAATGGAATAGAAAATACAAAAACACCAGAAGAACAACTAGAAAAAATCTATTTGAAAATTAAAGAAGAACTGAAAAAAGAACTATTAGAAACTATTAAACAATATTCTCCTGATTTTTTTGAAAAATTAGTTATTGATTTATTAATTGCCATGGGATACGGAGGATCAAGAAAAGAAGCCGGTGAAGCGGTGGGACAAGTTAATGATGGGGGTATTGATGGTATTATTAAAGAGGATAGATTAGGGTTAGATATTATTTATATTCAAGCTAAACGTTGGGATAATACTGTTGGCAGACCAGAAATACAAAAGTTTGCTGGTGCGTTATTAGGAAAACAAGCTAAAAAGGGAATATTTATTACTACTTCTAATTTTAGTAAAGAAGCGATACAATATACCAGCATGATTGACAGTAAAATTATTTTAATTGATGGGGAAAGACTCAGTGAATTATTAATTGATCATAATGTTGGGGTTTCTATGGTTGAATCCTATGCTATCAAGAAAATAGATAATGACTATTTTACAGAATAACCTATTTTGATTAAACTAAAAAAAGAAGCAAAGAGAGGTTAAATTAAATATGGCTATGTTACTCGCTGGGGATATTGGTGGAACTAAAACCATTTTATGTTTAGTAAATTCAGAAAACTCTAAAAATGGTGAAAATTTACCACAACAAACTACCTTATATGAAAAATCTTATCCCAGTCAACAATATAGTGATCTTGTTCCTATTGTACAAGAATTTTTAAATGAAGCGAAACAAGAATTAGGACAAGAAATTAACGTAACAAATGGCTGTTTTGGTATTGCTGGGCCAGTGGTTAATAATACCTCAGAACTAACTAATTTAAGTTGGTCATTAAATGGCGATCGCTTAGAAAAAGAACTATCTTTAGAAAGAGTAAGTCTAATCAATGATTTTGCTGCCATTGGTTACGGTATTTTAGGGTTAAAAAAAGATGATGTACATACCTTACAAAATATAGCAGCAAAACCCAATACACCCATAGGAGTATTGGGTGCAGGAACCGGCTTAGGGGAATGTTTTTTAACCCCTTTAGAAAGCGGTAATTATGGTGTCTTTTCTTCTGAAGGATCCCATGCAGACTTTGCTCCTCGTAATGCTTTAGAGTTTGAATTATTAACGTATATAAAAGATAAATACGATTTACCTAGAGTTTCGATAGAAAGAGTGGTTTCTGGTATGGGAATTAGTGCTATTTATCAATTTTTACGTCATAAATATCCTGACCAAGAATCAGATAAATTAAAACAAATTTATCAAACTTGGGAAAGTCAAAACAATATCGATCTTTCTGCTGAAGTCTCTAAGGCGGCCTTGGAAAAAAACGATCCTTTATGTCAACAAACAATGGAACTATTTATTTCAGCTTACGGAGCAGAAGCGGGAAATTTAGCTTTAAAATTATTACCCTATGGAGGGTTATATGTAGCAGGAGGAATTGCACCTAAAATATTACCATTAATGCAAACAGAAACCTTTATGGAAGCCTTTAAAGCAAAAGGACGTATGAGTTTACTGTTATCTAAAATGCCTGTTCATATTATTTTAAATTCTAAAGTTGGGTTAATTGGGGCTGCTTTACGGGCTGCACAATAACATTTTTATTATTTCTTTTTTGACTATTTATGAACCACTCCCAAACCATTGTTGTAAAAATTGGTACTTCTAGTCTTGCTCACCCAGAAACAGGAAAATTAGCCTTATCTACCATTGCTGCTTTAGTAGAAACCCTAACCGAATTAAGGCAATTAGGCTATGATATTGTCCTGGTTTCATCTGGTGCTGTGGGAGTGGGTTGTAGTCGTTTGAAGCTAACAGAAAGACCGAAAAAAATAGCCATTAAACAAGCCATTGCAGCGGTAGGACAAGGGAGACTAATTCGGGTTTATGACGACCTTTTTACCTCTTTAAATCAACCCATTGCTCAAATTTTATTAACTCGTAGAGAATTAATGGAACGTAGTTGCTATGTGAATGCTAAAAATACGTTTTATGCTCTGTTTGAATTAGGGGTTATTCCCATTGTTAATGAAAACGATACAGTGGCTATTGAAGAGTTAAAATTTGGAGATAATGATACGCTTTCTGCTTTAGTAGCTAGTTTAATCAATGCCAATTGGTTATTTATTTTAACAGATGTTGAGCAACTTTATTCTGCTGATCCTCGTATCTTTCCTAATGCTTATCCTATCAAAGTTGTTAACAGTTCAGAATTAGATCAATTACAAGTTCAAGCAGGAACAAAAGGATCTCAATGGGGAACAGGAGGAATGTTAACGAAACTAACAGCAGCTAGACTAGCTACATCAGCCGGTATTACCACCGTTATTACCCACGGAAAAAAGCCAGAAAACCTATTAAAAATTATCAATGGTGAAGATATTGGCACTAAATTTGAGGCACAATTAAAAAGTGATAATGCTCGCAAACGTTGGATCGCCTATGGTTTATTACCCAGTGGAAAATTATATCTTGATAACGGGGCAGTGAAAGCGATTTCTCAAAAAGGGAAATCTTTATTGGCAGCAGGTATTATTAAAGTTGAAGGTGATTTTGATTCAGCAGATGCTGTTCAATTATGTAATGAAAAGGGTCAAGAAGTAGGAAGAGGAATTGTTAATTATACCCAAGAAGAAATTGATAAAATAAAAGGAAGTCACTCGAATAAAATTACAGAAATATTAGGTTACAACGGAGGTGGTACTATTGTTCATCGAGATAATTTAGTAATCAATGAAACGTTTAAACACTCATCCTGAATTTCCTTATTTCCTCGTTTGTTTAATTAATAATGACTGGTAAGATTAAGCCAATAATAATAATGATTGAACCGGTTATAAAACCACTAAATCGATGGTAACTTTTCACTGTCTTTTCCTTATTAGATAACTCTATCAAGTCCAACCAAGGAGAGACTCCTCGACGAAACCAACCTACAGTTCTTACAGGACTTCCGAGCAAATTTTCTACTTGAGTTGCACCAAAAAAGAAGTTACCGATCGCACCAAAACGAGAGGCATAATGAGTAAAAATAATTCCTGTTTGATCCTGTAATTTCATATCTGAACCAAAGACATAACCAGCGTCTCCTCGACCAATTAATTGACCTTTGAGTTGAACTGGTTTACCCCTGACAGGACTTCCATAGGGATCACACATTAAGGTTAAAATATCCGATTCTTGAGCTTTCTTAAAGTCAGGATAGAGTATTATCGTTCTAATAATAAATCCTGAGCCAAATCCCAAGGCAATAAAGCTAATTAATGCCTTATAGTTTTGCAGGGAAATGGTTAAGATTAATCCAATAATAAAGCCAATTATTCCTCCAATAATATGACCATTGCTCATAATTAAATCTACTATAAAAGTTATCATCAATTTTTGTTTATTGAGTTTATTTCCTTCTTTGATAACAGTAGCCATATTAAATTGAGAACCAATACCCATTTGTTCAGCATAGGTACATAGGGCTTGAATTCTTTTCCCTGTTAAGGGATGAGTTGAATTCAATTCAATTAATTTTGCCCAAGGATTAAATAAGTCCCAAACAAATATCTTTCCTAACCGTTGAACTTCAGGATTACTTCTATAAATTGTTCCAGCAGCAGCAGCCCCTTTTGCATCACAAATGCCTAAAGCACGAGTCCCTTCCAGTAATCGACTGGGTTCTGAATTCTTAGTAAATTCTTCTGTAATTCCATAGGCAATTTTAATTAAAGCTCGTGATAATCCGTTAGGATTACCTGTTATTTCAGCAGCAAAATGATCAGCATAATATTCTCTGGTTCGAGACAAATAAAGCATTAAATAAGTGCCAATCATATAAAAGATATAAGCAGCAACCGAAGCAATTTTTAACCCATCTTTTAACTTGTTATTATTATTGCCTTTATAACTCCATCGGCGGGCAAATAAATAAATTAAATAGGTAATTTGCACTAACGTAGAGGCTAAGGTCATAATGGCAAAGTCCCAATGAATAATATGACCTAATTCATGGGCGTAAACTGTAGCAATTTCATCATCATCCAAATAAGTAAACAACCCTTCACTGACCACTAAACGGGCATTTCCTGGGAGAGAACCATAGGTGAAAGCAGTGGGGTTTTGATCGTCAATAATGCCTAAACGGGGATGGGACAATTGTTTTTCTCGACACACCCGTAAAATCATTTCTGCTGCTTCGGGACTGTGCCGTTTGATCTCACCTAAATTAACCCAACGGGTCTTATAAAGCCATTGTTGGGTAAAATCCATGATCACAGGAGACAGAAAAAATGTCACCCCATTAAACACCAACGTAACCGCTACAGAAATGATTAATCCTAAAAAGGGGTGTTGACTATCAAAGATTAAAAAAACCCCTAAAAAAAGGGCTAAAACCATTCCTAACAAGAGAATAATCGTGAAACCAGAGGCAAACTTGAGATTGTCAGCCATTTTTGGCATCATTAATTTGATACCCGTTTGACCCCCTCTTCCTGCTATTTTAGTAAACTCAGGCTCTTGATCATATTCATTGTGGCTAATCTCATCTTGATTAACAATGGATAAAAAGCCTTCGGCCCATTGTTGAACTTCTCGATTAGAATGTTTTTGGAGGGTTTGAGCGAGGGTTATGGCTTTTTCCTGTTGTCCGTTACCCCGATAAGCTCTCGCCAGGGCGATTAATCCTTGAACGTAAAAAGGAGAATTGCGATCGGAATAATTTTGACAAAAATTGCCTAAGAAAGTGACAGCTTGCTCATATTGCTGTTTTTGTAAGGCTTGTAGTCCTTTATTGAGTAAATCTATTGACATGGGTGCCTTTGACAGTTGATCACAGTGTCCATGTCTTAGAAGTACCCAATTTCTACTTAATAATTGACAGTTTTTAAATCGGATTTAGATCCTAGAAAGAACAACTATCTTCAGATTGACGGATGAAGTAAAGAGCATTTCTGCTACCTATATTAACCCCACCTCGGTCTGGTCTTCCCCAAGCGGTGACATATTTTCTACCATCACCACCCTGTCCGATACTCACTTGAAAATCATAACGGAGTTCACGATAGCACCCTTGTAAGTTACTGGGGGTTAAATCAAGCACAGGGATGTCAAAGGTATTAGTTCCTTTATTTTCCAACAAAAATCCTTCTCCACCTCGTTCCATCATAGAAATAGTGGAACTATCAATGACTCTCAAAATATTTTCTTGAACATTTCTGCCTTCTTGACCCCTTTGCTCGATAATTTTACGGAATTTGACTCCATAGGGAAGGTAAGGTACGTCAAGATTATGTTGGTTGAAAATCAAGGGCGTACCGTCTTCTCTGGCCAAAACATAGGCACTCGCTAGATAAGAATCAGCGGTATTTTCGTAAGGATCGATTGCTAAGTTGTTGACTTCTCTGATGGTATCGTGGTTGATGCCAAAGGTGACGCTACGAGGGTCGTTGATGGCAGTAGCGGGTAACGATCGTAAATCCCCAGAAGGGACATAGGCGTTCTTCATCGATCCATAAAGAATAAAGTCTGTTATGGCTGCAATATCGTTATAATCTTCTGGTGTGGTATCTGCATCGGTGATCACTTCCAGATAATTCCAGGATTCGCCGGCGCTTTGTTCATTGATGTAGTTAATATATTCTTGGACAACTTCCCTGGGCATATGCTTAGCAGCATCAAATCGAAAGCCATCAATGCCTAGATCTAGTAGCTTTTTGAGATGGGCTTTTTGAATAGCCTTGACATTCTCAGTGTGTTCAAGATCAGGGAGGGTTCCTAACCAGCAGTTAAGTTCACTATCTCGATTTCCATCACTATAATTGATATCGCAGGGTTTTTGACCTGGGTTGCTAGGGACAGTATGAAAATCAGCTACTGTGAGACCAGGGTATTTGCTTAAATCTTCAAAGTTAGGACCTCCATCGAGATCCGCCATGTGATTGAAAACAACGTCCCCAATGACTTTAACATTACAACTATGGGCTGTATTAATGAGATTTCTCAGGTCATCTTCTGATCCGAGTCCTTCAATAACACTATAATCAAATGGTTGATAACGTCGCCACCATTCTTCTCCTGGGTTAGATTGTTGTGCAGGGGAAATTTGAATATGAGAATAGCCTTGATCGGCTAAGATGCAAACAAAACTTTCTATATCTTGATATTGTTGATTAAAAGCATGAAAGATTGCTGTTGGTTGTTCTGCTGCTTTAGCTAAGTCAGAAAAGCCAAATACTGTGAAGAAAAGAGCGACAAAAATGACAGCAAATTTTTTGATGTGCATGACCATAATGACAGCCTCAAATTGTTTCTTTGTGGGATAGTAGATTGTGTGTGTGAGGCTTTTTTGTTGTAAAAAATTTGTTTTCACTGTTTACCATACATAAATTGCTCAAATAAATCAACTTTTAGAGAATATTAAGAATTTTCAATGGTTTCAGCCATGCCATCTTGCATTTTTCCTAACCATTCTAATAAGCTTTCTAGTTGTTTTTGAGGTTTCATTACCCCTAATCCTCTTACAGTCACTTTTTTGGGAGTATAAACAAAGCGCGATCGCAGATGTTGGGGTAAATTTTCTTGTAATAATTTCCAAGCGGGTTCTTCCATGGGGGTTTCTAGGGAAATATGTTGTTTTCCTTCGGGTTTAGTGCGAGAAAATCCTAAAGAATTGGCTAATTGTTTTAGTTCAATGACTTCTAATAATTGTTGTACTGGAATGGGTAATTTTCCATAGCGATCGTTCCATTCTGCTGCAATTTGGGAAAGTTCTTT
>JASJDW010000313.1 GCA_030064955.1 Crocosphaera sp. | reverse complement strand
CTTATTATAATTTTTTAACAGGAATTATTATAATTATATTAAAAAATTGACTCAGAATTAGATTTTTTTGAAATTTGTTTTAATAATTTTTTTAGTAGGTTATTTTTTTTCCATAAATGCAACAAATTGTTGCACTAACTTGACATTTCGCCATCCTTTTTCTGCTTCTTCTTTGATGATTTTTAAAGCTTCTTGATTACTGTAAGCTTGTTTATAAGGTCTTTGACTGGTTAAGGCTTCATAGATATCTAAAATTTGAAAAATTTGGGCTAATTTTGGGATACTTTCTCCGATTAAACCATCAGGATAACCGCTACCATCCCACCGTTCGTGATGATGACGAATAATTTGAGCAATACCGCGACGGTTTTGCATCGGTTTACAAATTTCTTCGCCAATTAAAACGTGTTTTTTGATTAATTCTCGTTCTTCTTCGTTCAATTTTCCTTGCTTCATCATCACTGCATCAGGAATGGCAACAGTTCCGATATCATGGAGATGAGATGCTAAAATGAGATCATTAATTTCTACAGGACTTAAGTTTAAATATTCTCCAAATCCTTGTGCTAATTTATCAAATCTAAGCTCAGATTTCTCTTCAGAGGAATAACGCTGCTGAATAGCTTGGGAAATCAAAAATAAGACTTGTTGTATCTGATCTAGCCATTCATAAAGCCGTTTTCGTTGTAGTAATAATTCAACTTCAGGTAATAAAACAATACTTTCCAATGGTTTACTCATGAAAGCATCGGCCATCACTCCTTGACTTTTGAGACGGGATTTATTATCGTCAGCAACACTCATTAAAATAATAGGAATGGAACGAGTATCTTGAGTTTGTTTTAATTGTTGACAAATATCAAAGCCATCATGATTGGGCATTTTAATATCCATCAAAATAAGATCTGGTGATACGGTTCTTACTGTAGTAAAGATATCGGAAGCACCATCATGTTCAATGACATGATAACCATTGACACTTAAAAGATCCACCGCCATAACACGGCTAAAAGGGTGATCATCCACCACTAAAATTTTTGCAGGTTCCGAACTTCCAAAAATATCCACACTGGTTAAGGTTACTTTTCCACCCTTTATTATACCAAATTGACACGAAAAAGCTATTGTTTTTGAAGAATAGCAGCCATAATTTGTCCTAAGGCAATTCCTCCATCATTAGGGGGTACATTGTGATGCAAAAATGGAATAAACTTTTCTTGTTTTAAACGGAAAATAGCTCTTTCCGTTAAGTATTTATTCTGAAAACATCCTCCTGTTAAGAGAATATTTTTTTCATGACTTTTTTGAGCAATATTGACAATAATTTCAACTAAAGTATTATGAAATTTAGCTGCAATTTCTTGATGAGATATTTTTTTAATAATATCTTCTACAATATGTTCTATGATTAATTGCCAATCAATAATTAAGGGATAAGTTGAACCTTTAATTTTATAGGGATAAGTTTGCTCAGTTTTGAACTCATTAATCGCATATTCTAAGGCCATTGCGCCTTGTCCTTCAAAACTAATGTTTTGACAAATTCCTATCATGGCTGCTACCCCATCAAATAATCTACCTACGCTGGAAGTTGAAGGGGTATTAAGATTACGAGATAACATTTGTTTAAGTAGATTCAATTCTTTGGTTGTCATCGTTTCTAAGAAAGGTAATTTTATCCAATCGTTGTCCCCTAAAACTTCGGATAAAATAGATATGGCAATTCTTCTGGGATCTTTGACAGCTTTTTCTCCTCCTGGTAATTTAAAGGTACGAAAATAGGCTATTCTTTCATAAAACCCCTTCATTAACGACGGGGTATTATCCTTAACTAAAAGAAATTCTCCCCCCCAAATTGTCTGATCATCCCCGTATCCTGTCCCATCCCAAGCCACTCCTAAAACGGGAGGGTTTAAGTTATTATTAGCTAGACAAGAAAGAACATGAGCATAATGATGTTGAACAGTAATTATAGGTAAATTTTGAGCTTTTGCATATTGACTGGATACATAGTCAGGATGAGCATCACAAACAATTATTTCTGGTTCAAACTCATATAATTTGTTTAAACTTTCCATGACTTGATTAAATGATTTTAGGGCTTCTACTGTACTTAAATCGCCAATATGTTGACTAATAAAAACTTGATTCTTTTTAAGAATAGCTACCGTATTTTTTAAATGTCCACCCACCGCCAAAATATTAGTCAGAGAACTATCGTTAATTGAAATAGGAAAAGGTGCATATCCTCTTGCACGACGTATAATTATTTCTCTTCCTCCCATCACCCTAACCACTGAATCATCCACAGGACGAAGAATAGGACGATTATGAACTAAGAATAAATCAGCAATGTTCGCTAATCTGTTTAAAGCTTCTTTTTCATCAATACAGATAGGTTCACCTGCAAGATTACCACTGGTTGCTACTATAGGAAAATCAAGTGTATGGAGTAATAAATGATGTAATGGGGTAGAGGGTAACATGACTCCTAAATAGGGATTATTCGGCGCAATTTCAGGAATTAAATGATGCTTATTTTGGCTTTTTAAGAGAACAATTGGAGCTTGAGGAGAGATCAATAATTGTTCTTCTAGATCATTAACCTCACAATCATTTTTAATTGCTTCTAAGGAAGCATACATTAAAGCAAAAGGTTTATGAGGTCGATGTTTACGCTGTCTAAGTTTTGTAACTGATTCTGTATTTTTGGCATCAACAATTAACTGGAAACCACCCAACCCTTTTAATGCTAAAATCTCCCCCTTTTTTAAAGCATCAATACTAAAGTATATCGCATTTTTCTGATTAGCTAATATTTCTCCTTTTTTATCCCATAATTGTACCCTCGGACCACAGATCGGACAAGCATTAGGTTGGGCATGAAACCGTCGATCCAGGGGATTATCGTATTCTTTCTGACACCATTTACACATAGTAAAAGTCTTCATGGCTGTGTGAGAGCGATCATAGGGTAATTCCTCAATAATGCTGTAACGAGGTCCACAATTTGTACAATTCGTAAACGGATATAAATAACGTCGATTATTAGGATCAAAAATTTCTTGTAAACAATCAGAACAAGTAGATAAATCAGGTAAAACGATCGCTGTTTTTTCCCCACTGCTACTATGACGAATTTCAAAACAGGTATAGTTTACTGGGTCTAACCAAGTGGTTTCTAGGGTATTAATTTGAGCAATAGGAGGTTTCTCTTGGGGAATTCGTGATAAAAACGTTTCTAAGATTATTTCAGTTCCTTCCACTTCAATAAACACACCCGATGCAGAATTATTAACCCATCCTTTCACGTTTAATTCTGTCGCTAAGCGATAAATAAAAGGACGAAATCCCACCCCTTGAACCGCCCCTTGAATAATAATTTTTAATCGTTTTAACTGGTTCATAATCTAAGAAGTTGCAAAATATCACATTTTTTTGGGTTCATTGAACCTAGATTCCTAATCTTTACTTTTAAGTTCAAAATGTCCCTTATCTTGGTAGAATGGTATGTCAGATGAGTTTATCCAGAGAAGTTAACGCTTCCCTAGATTGATCTATTCTGGTGCAAAGCGAGTCTCCAACGAGAGTCGTCCTTTCCAAAGATACAACTCTCTCTTTGCCCTTCAAGCGTACTTCTCCAAGACAATATTAAAGGTTCCTAGGGAAAACTCCATAGAGAGTCAACTAGAGTCGTTAACCTGTAAAACCGAGGTGTGAAGTTTAAACCAAAGCATTACTCATCAACTGATTCAGTGTTTATCTTCCTATCTTGGGATCAATCGGACTCACTCACATTTAGCAAGGACTATTTATAGATGGAATTTTCAATCGCTACATTATTATCCCACTTCAGTGATAACAAATTGGTGGCGGCCAAACTCTTAGAGAAAAAGTTGGGATGTGAAGACGAAGAAAGCGTCGGAACATTACAAATCATCCTAGACGCATTAGAATTAGTAGGCATCTTAGAAAAAGAACGGGGTAAATATCGTCGCGTTCAAGAAGATGACCTAGTAGAAGCGAAGTTACGCTGTTCGAGTAAGGGGTTTTGTTTTGCTATTCAAGATGAAGAAGATGCAGAAGACATCTACGTTCGAGAAGTTCATCTGAGTAACGCTTGGAACGGCGATCGCGTTTTAGTTAAAGTGATTAAGGAAGGAACCCGTCGTCGTTCCCCTGAAGGAGAAGTTAAACTAATCCTAGAACGGGCAAATCCCTCCTTATTAGCCCAAGTTAAAAAAGAAGAACAACAATACCAAGCCATTCCCCTCGATGATCGCTTACTTTTTGAATTAATCCTAGAACAAAATGGCGGTAATTTAGAAGATGCAGTGGATCACCTCGTTCATGTCTCAGTGGTTCGTTATCCTATAGGAGAACATCCCCCAGTGGGACAAGTCACCCGCATTTTAGGGAGTGACGCTGAAGCGGCCGCTGATACAGATATTGTCTGCTGTAAACACGATCTTTCTCAAACCTTTAGCGAAGAAGCAGAAAAAGCAGCTTCAGAACTGCCCACCACTTTCGATCCCCAAACCATCGAAAAACGGGCCGACTGGCGAGAGGTTCTTACCTTTAGCTTTACAGAAGATGTGAAACGGGACTGTCTCCCCTTTATTGAAACCGCCTTTACCCTGGAAAAAACAGAAGACAACGACTGGCAATTTGCTGTTCATATTAGCGATATCGCCCATTATATTCAAGCCGACTCTGTACTGGATAAAATTGCCAAAAAACGAGGAACCACCGTTTATCTAGGGGAAAAAGTCCTATCCATGTTACCCCAAACCGTAACAGAACGATATTCCCTCAAACCCAATCAAGACTTTTTGACCATCTCAGTGATCATGACCTTCGATAAAAATGGTCAACTGATAGAATATAGCATCGAACCGACGGTTATTCGGGTGGATCATCAACTCACCTATCCAGAGGTTCAGTCCATTTTAGCGGATCTAGAACAAGTCCCTGAAGATCAACTCCCCTTAGCCGAAAAATTAAAACATCTCTTTTTTACCCTCAGTCCTTTGGTAAAGGCCCAACGGTTACAACGAGGAGGGTTTGAACTACAATTAGAACCGCGATCGCCTTATCAAGATGAAGGGAGAATAGGAACCTTACTCGCTTCGTCTCGTACCCCCATTCGTTCTTTGTTAACTGAGTTAGTGGTGTTGGCCAATAAATCTGTGGCTGATCACATTCGGGCTTTAGGCATCCCAGGAATTTATTGTACCCAACCCGAACCAGACTGGGAAGAGTTAGAAGATTTACTAAAATTAGCCCAAAATTTAGGGTTAGAAGTGTCTCTCGAATCAGAAGAAGAAATTACTCCCCAAGATTACTACAATTTAACCCAAATGCTAGGGAAATCTTCCCATGTTCATGTCCTGAGTTATTTACTCCATGAAACCTTAAAATCATCTAAATATAATAGTCATCCTGGATCCCATTTTGGACTCGCTTACGATGATTGTTACACCCATTGTGTTTCCCCAGGTAAACGTTACGTTGATTTATTAATTCAACGGGTCTTAAAATTAGTCTTTAGTGATGGACGCGATCGCCGTACCCGACAAACAAAAACAGGGGTTAATCTCTTTAGTAATAGCTGTCATGGTAACATTAACTGGAATGTGTTACCTCCTGCTATGCAAGAAGATTTAGAAGAGATGTTTCACTTCTTAGTTCCTTCCCTTAATGACCGAGAAAAAACCGCCGAAGAAGCCGAAAAAGACCTAGAAGGACTGCAAAAAGCGGAGAAAATGAAGGAACGAACCGGCAAAGTTTTTAAAGGGTTAATTACAGGGGTTCAATCCTATGGTTTCTTTGTAGAAATTGAAGATTTATTAGTAGAAGGATTAGTCCATGTTAGTTCCCTAAAAGACGATTGGTACGAATATCGTTCCCGTCATGGTTGTTTAGTGGGACGTAAAAATCATATTGCTTATCGTTTAGGAGATGAAGTGGAAGTAGAAGTAAAAAGTGTTGATTATTATCGCCAACAAATTGATTTAGTAACCGTTAGTGGAGGAAGTTCAAGTAATAATGGTGAATGGAATAATGAATAAGTCGTTAGACAAAATTAACGTAAGGGTTTGGCGTTGCTAAACCTATCAAAAAATCAAGGTACAATAGATATGATTACCTTATATTCCAATTCCTTAGTCAACTGTTAATCTTTTAAAGGGACATTAACCGTGAATCGGCAAAAAAAAATGACTCAAAGAAACAAAAAAATAGGTAGAGTTAAAAGATTATTTCTACCTCTAATTCTAAGCTTATTAGTATTATTAACAGGATGTGTTCGCTATGATGTTGGAATTAATTTTGATGAACAACATCATGGAGAAATTGTACAACATATTCGCTTAGCAAAACAGTTAACCAGTTTGAGTAAAACGGAAGCAAATCAATGGTTAAATAGTTTAGAAAATCGTGCCAAATCTCTACAAGGAAAAGCTAAAAAAGTCTCTGATGAAGAAATTATTGTTACAATTCCTTTCAGTAATGGTCAAGAATTAACCGATAAATTTAACCACTTTTTTAACCCTAATTATTCTAAAATTGCCTCTGGTTTAAAAGTAGAAAATCCTGAATTAGTGGAACTCAAAGCTGAAATGTCCATCAAACAAAATAACTGGATATTTTTTGAGCGAAATAAACTCAATATTGACGTTGATCTCAGAGCTTTGGGAGTATTATCTAACCAAGGAAATGTAATTGTTAGTCCAGGATCTTTAGTGGATTTAGAGTTTGTTTTAAATGCCCCTTGGAGAGTGAAAAATATTGATAAAAATAGTAACTTAAATAGTGAATCTAATCCCGATAATACCCAAGTTACTTGGCAACTAGAACCGGGTCAAATTAATCGCATTGAAACATCATTTTGG
>JASJDW010000312.1 GCA_030064955.1 Crocosphaera sp. | reverse complement strand
ACTAAACTTAAGTTTTGTAAGGTGGGCAAAATGTTTTAATTTATGAGTAGTTTTAAAAAGTATTTGATTTGCTCACCCTAACATTTTGGAAGTTTGTTTATGATTTTTCTTGCTCTTAAAAACCTACTAAAAAATGTTAAATATAGTTTGAGAGACCCCTACGGAAATGTGCAGCTATTAATTCTACATTCTTAATTCAAGGATGCACGACGCTGATCTAACCACTGTTGTAAAATAATCGTTGCTGCTAGGCGATCGACTAACCCTTTATTGTAGCGAGAATACTTTTTTTGAGCTTTTAACTTTGCTTCTGCTTCGACGGAGGTGAGTCTTTCATCGATGTATTCTACGGGCAATTCTAGGGCTTTAGAGATACGTTTAGCAAACTTTTGGACTTGTTTAGCCTGAAACCCAATAGTTCCATCCATAGAGTAAGGAAGACCAATCACTAATAATTGTGCGTCTCGTTCCTTGACTAACGCTTGTAATTGTTGCACATCTTGGGGAAAGGACTGACGTTCGATGGTAGTTAACCCTGTAGCAATTAACCCTGTTCCGTCGCATCCTGCTACCCCAATGCGTTTTTTACCTACATCTAATCCTAATGCAGAAATTCGCTCCATAACTTGTTAATCACCTAAGTTGGGTATTAAGTATATTATTCTGACTCCTAAACTTTAGCAGACCCTATTAAAGTGTTTTGGATTAATTGTTGACAGTCTTCTACCGATGCTCGTTTTTCCATCAATTTTACTAATTCTTCATAGGTGGTTTGATGACGAATTAATAAATTTTTGGCTTGTAATAAAGCCCAACTTTCTTTTTGAGGATATAAATGAGAAGGAATGTCTAAAATTCTCATTATTTCTCGTAAATTTTGTTTATCTTCGTCTCCTCCTTCTTCTTTTTCATAAATCATCTTTTCCGCAGCAATACCAGCCATTAAAACGGTAAAGGTTCGTTCAATAATTAAAGGATTTTTGCTTATTTTTTCGTCATCAGATAAGAGACTAAAATCAAATTGTACTCCTCCTACTCCTGCTTTTTCTCCCTGTTTAAAGGTTTCCCAAGCAGTTAACGTATAACCCGTCACAGGAATGCCTAAACAGTAAGCTGCTAACAAATGTCCTGCTTCATGATGAATAATTCGTTGACGTTCCTCAGCAGAAGTAAATAAGTCCAAAAATAATGTTAATCCTTTTCCTCCCCAACTGAAACTATCCACCGTTGCCAACCCTAAAATAGTAAATGTTGTAGCCGCCGGAATAAACGGAGAGATATTCAATACAGGACTCAGTAAGGCCGATAGGGTCATAGCAAAAACAGCGATCGCCACCAAGTTTAAAGCGGTTTGTTCCATAACACAAAAAACGAAATTAGGGTAAGTTGCTTAACTTAATTTTACAATATACCTCAAGTTCTCACAAATTCTCAGGGGTAGTTAACAGGGATTATTCTATTTAAAAATCAGCATTATTCTGCATGATTGCGATACCAATCAATGGTATTTTTTAATCCTTGTTTAAAATCGATCTCAGCAACAAAACCAAACTTTTCTTTAGCCCGTTGTGTATCTAAACAACGACGAGGTTGACCATTGGGTTTATCCGTTTGCCAAACAATTTCCCCATCAAACTCCATTAACTCACAAATTAATTCAGCTAAATATTTAATGGGAACTTCGTAATTAGTGCCTAAATTAACAGGCTCAGGATCGTTGTATAATTGAGTTGCCATAACAATGCCCCGCGCTGCATCAGTAGAATATAAAAACTCTCTCGTAGGCGAACCATCACCCCAAACAAAAAGCTCTTTTTTCCCTTCTTTTTGCGCTTCATACACTTTACGAATTAAAGCAGGAATAACATGGGAACTATTGGGATTAAAATTATCTTCTGGTCCATATAAATTCACTGGCAGTAAATAAATGCCATTAAACCCATATTGTTGACGATAGGATTGCAATTGAACTAATAACGCTTTTTTAGCGATACCATAGGGAGCATTGGTTTCTTCAGGGTAGCCATTCCAGAGATCATCCTCTTTAAAAGGAACGGGAGTAAACTTAGGATAGGCGCAAATCGTTCCTACACAAGCAAACTTTTCAATCCCTGCTTCGTAGGCAGCATGAATTAGCTGTGCGCCCATCATCAAGTTATCGTAAAACAATTCAGCCGGCTTTTCCTGATTTAAGCCAATACCCCCTACATGGGCAGCTAAATGAATGACAATATCTTGTTGTTGGACTGCCCGTTGACAATGATCGAGTTGGCGCAGATCACAGTCACGAGATCGAGGAATGGTCATTTTTTCGGGTTGTGCGCCGGCGGACACCAACTCATTAACCACTTGTTTGCCGAGAAAACCAGCCCCACCGGTCACCAAAATTCTTTTATTTGTTAAATCTAGCATTGTGTTGATACTCCCTTGATCCCTGAAGTCAGTGAACAGTTGTTCATAATTAGTTGCCGAGTTTAAATTAAACCCCTAATTATTAAACAACTGACTACCGAAATTAGTCCACCATGACACTCATGGGTTGACGCACATAAGCATTATCCTTGAAGGGTGACACTTTGTCATTAGATGTTTCGTTAGGAGAAGAGAGTCCTAACACTGCCAGATCCGCTTCTACCATGAGATGAACCAACTCCTCAAAGGTGACAGAGGGTTCCCATCCCAGTTTTGTTTTGGCTTTGGTGGGATCACCGATTAATAAATCCACTTCTGCCGGTCGTAGATAACGCTTATCAAAGTCCACATAGTCTTCCCAGTTCAAGTTAACGTATTCAAACGCAATTTTCAGAAATTCCCGTACCGAATGAGTTTCCCCTGTAGCTACCACATAATCATCCGCCTCATCTTGTTGTAGCATCAACCACATAGCTTTAACGTAGTCTTTAGCGTAGCCCCAGTCTCGTTTTGAGTCCAGGTTTCCTAAGTATAGTTTTTTCTGGGTTCCAGCTACAATGCGGGCGATCGCTCGGGTAATTTTCCGAGTGACAAAGGTTTCTCCACGACGGGGGGATTCATGGTTAAATAAAATGCCGTTACAGGCAAATAAATCGTAGGATTCCCGATAATTGAGGGTTTGCCAATGGGCGTACACTTTAGCACAAGCGTAGGGACTACGAGGGTAAAAGGGAGTGGTTTCTTTTTGGGGGACATCTTGGACTTTACCGAACATTTCCGATGAGCCGGCTTGATAGAAACGGACTTCAATACCGGTTCGTTGTTGGTAGTCGCGGATAGCTTCTAGGAGTCGCAGGGTTCCCATTCCCACAGAATCTACCGTATATTCTGGGGAGTCAAAACTGACCCGAACATGAGACTGCGCCCCTAAGTTATAAATCTCAAAAGGTTGTACTTCTTCTAAGATCCGTCTGAGGGTTGTACCGTCGGTTAAATCTCCATAGTGTAGAAATAATTGGGCATCGGTTTGGTGAGGATCAACGTACATATGATCGATGCGATCGGTATTAAAGGTTGAGGTTCGACGGATAATACCATGAACTTCATAGCCCTTTTCTAATAACAATTCGCTTAGATAAGAACCATCTTGTCCGGTAATTCCAGTGATTAGAGCGCGTTTTGTTTGGGTCATCGCTAAGTTATCCTAAAATATGAGAGAAAATTAATGAAGTTTTGTAATCCGCTTGAGTCTTAATAACATACTTTACTTCACAATGACAAGCTCGAAAAAAAATAAAGCTTCCCCTATAGGAGAGAAAGCTTTTTAGTGAGGCTATAAACTAATTTTAGTGTAATGCTTAATAAGCACCGTTATTTTTGGGAAAGACGATCACTCCAAGGGTTTTGAAAATGATCCACAGATCCATTAACCAATTGCGATAGTTGACGTAGTAAACATCAATTTGAACTCGCTGGGGGTAAGGAATATCATTGCGTCCCGAAACTTGCCATAATCCCGTAATTCCAGGGCGAATGGTCAGAACTTTCTCAATCTTACTACCATATTTACACAATTCTTCAGGCACTAGGGGTCTAGGGCCAACCACACTCATATCTCCTGTCAGGACATTCCAAAATTGCGGAAATTCATCTAAACTGGTCAGACGAAGAAATTTACCAATCCAAGTAATTCGTGGATCTTCTCTGAGTTTGAAGTTATCTTCAAACTCAGCCCGCATTTCTGGACAGTTGGCCATCATGGTTTCTAAAACCTGATCCGCATTCTGAACCATGGTGCGGAATTTGATACATTTAAACTTTTTGAAGTTTTTTCCCGCTCTTTCTTGGCAATAGAAAATGGGTCCTGGGGAACTCAGAGCGATTAATATCCCCAACAGTAGATAAAGAGGGGAAAAAATAATCAGTACCGATAGGGAAAAGACGATATCAAATGTTCTTTTGACAATTTGATCGTTGATTATTCCTCTCGAACGAGGTTTCTGCTCAACTCTGGCAGAAACTAAGGTCGGTAAACCTCTTCTAGTTAAAGCTTGTATCGCCTTAACAGCAATAAATTGGCTATTAGCAGTCATCTTACTCCTTCACATCACATCACACCACACTAATTGTGATCTTAAAGCCGAATGAAACAAATCATAGCAGTAGAGATCACATTAATCGAAAATTGGTTATCGAACTGTTTGAGTAAAGTCCTGATAACACTGTTCTAAGAACGTCAGATAAGACGTTTCAAAGACTTTGGGAGTAAATTTCGCCGCTTGATTACGGCAACTCTCTGGGTTAATTTGATGTTGAAACTGACAGAAAGTTTCAACGGTTTCTACCAGAGCTTGATGGGTTTGAGGGAAAAAGAAAATCCCTGTCCCTTGATCTTGATCTTGACGCACATCAATGACAGTTTCTAACGCACCACCACCTCCATAAGCAATCACTGGGGTTCCACAGGCTTGGGCTTCTACCAAGGCAATACCAAAGTCTTCACAGGCAGCATAGACAAATGCTTTGGCTTGAGTCATATATTGCTCTACCACTTGATTGTTTTGCGGTCCGAGGACTTTGATATTTGGTTGAGCCATTTGACGAATTTTCGCCAGATCAGGCCCATCACCAATAATAATTAAAGGATAACCTAATTGATTAAAAGCTCGCACGATTAAGGCGATTTTTTTATAACTGACCAATCGAGAAACGGTTAGATAAAAGTCTTGTTTCTTTGGGTTAAAGGAAAATCTATCAATATTGACGGGAGGATAAATCACTTTAGCTTCTCGTCGGTAACAACGCCAAATGCGACGAGCGGTATGATGGGAGTTAGCCATAAAGTAGTCGACGCGGTTGGCTGAAATCACGTCCCATTGTCTGAGACGGTGTAATAAGTAACGGGTTAAAATTCCTGGTATTCCTTTTCCTGCCTGAGAATGATTGAGATAGTCAAAGGTTAGCTCCCAAGCATAACGCATGGGGGTATGACAGTAACAAAGATGAAGTTGTTGGGGACTGCTTAATATCCCTTTAGCCACTGCATGAGAAGAAGAGAGAATCACATCATATTCTCGTAAATCTAATTGTTCAATGGCCAAAGGAAGAAACGGCAAATATTTCTGTACCCCATTTCGAGCTAAGGGAAAATGTTGTAAGAAGGTATGACCAATAGAACGACCATAGAGGTAACTCTCAGGGTTGCTTGACTCAAAGTCAATCAAGGCATAAACATCAGCTTCAATATGCTTTAAAATCTCTTTGACGACTAATTCTGAGCCTCCTGTAGCTTTGGGGGTTAACCACTCATGGACTAGGGCATATTTCATAGCATTATTCAATTGCTTTTCGGTTTCCCCTTATTAGTTTTATCACGGTTTGAGCGGAGTTGTTCCTTACATCCGAGAGAGATAAAGTTTATAATTTATTAGAATTCCCTGGTTAAAAGTCAGTATTTCAATAATTTTTACTGAGTAGAAGACTATAAATTATCACTTCCAATCCATCATTAGAACTCCATCTAAAGGTTAAGGAATCCACGAAGCCACCACGTAACCACACCTACAGAAATAGTAATAAAACCACCAATAACAACAAGAGCAATTTGTCGCCAATTCTTAAGTTCTCCTACTTTTTCGCTCAAGTCAGGTATTCTTTTAATATCATCTTGTTGCTTTTCTAAGATACCCTCGATCCTGCCCATTTTTTCAACTAAATTAGGGATATATTGAATTGACTGCTGTTGAATCTGTACAGTAGTGTCAATTCTAGTAATTTGTTCTGATTGTTTTTGTACAGTAGTGTCAATCCTAGCAATTTTCTCTGATTGTTTTTGTACAGTAGTGTCAATCCTAGCAATTTTCTCTGATTGGATCTTAAGGGTATCTACAACTTCTTTCAAGGTATTATTAACATCAGCAATCTGTTCTGATTGCTTATCAATCTTTTGTTCTAGTTTATCTATTACTTGTTCGTTAGTTAGGTTCATGGCATTAGTATAATAAATCTTATAATCGATTAATTCTCAGAAGGCGTTAAAAGTAATTCATAATTTACATATAGCATTCTAGCATTTTAGAGATCTATAAGCCATTAAAAAATAAGGGAATTCTAATAAAAATCAGAATTCCCCGTTTAAAACTCAGTATTTCAAGAGTTTTTACTGAGTAGAAAGACTGTCAATTTAAGGTTTCAAGTTACCTCCACGAAGGTACCAGATAAAAATACTACTAGCTAATCCAGTAATCAAACCAACAAAACCAGTAATAAGAATAATAAGAATTTGTCGCCAGTTCTTTAGTTCTCCTACTTTTTCCTTGCACCTACTAAAAACCTATTAATATCTAACAATGTGTTATCAGACTAACAGTTTTGGGGCATCGGTGACTCCCCGTGGA
>JASJDW010000311.1 GCA_030064955.1 Crocosphaera sp. | reverse complement strand
TTATATCCAGGAAGACGAGGACGGGCTTTAAATTTTGATGGGCTTTCTTTGTAAGCTAAATTAGACTCTTTAAAACTTATCCAGTTTCTGTCAAGTATCATCAAAACCTGTTGAGAAACTTTAGCTGGTATTGCTTGATAGTCTTCTTGATTTTGCAGCGTCTTTTGAATGTCATGATAGTTACGATAAGTGTTTTCAAATATAAAAGACTGACGAACTAAATAGTTAGCAGAATTATAGAGATTTTTAGACAAGAAACATAGTTGGTCAATTTCAGCATAAAACCGATTATTTTTCTTAATAATATGTCTCTCAACTAATCTCATAAATTAATTGGTGAAAAGAAACTTTGATACACTTAAAGGAGTTCTTGATTAATTTAGGCTCAATCTCTTCTTAATCACTGGTTTAATTGTACCATTGAAGGCTCAAGACAATTATTAATTTTTGTCAAAGAGGTTTGATTTGAGTTCCAACGAACTGAAAATATTTGTCTTGATTTGACTATATATGACTATATTTTCATTGAATGTTTATGATACTCACATTTTGCATCTGTGTCATCGGTGAGAATAGGGTGTGGGGTGTAGGGTGTAGGGTGTGGGCGGAAAAATAAAATTGCACCTAAACAAAATAAACATTCTCACCCCAATTTTAAGCAGCCTTTAACCCTTATGTGCTACAATTTTTGAAGATTTTGCTATCGAGTCGGCACAAGCCACCTCAAAAGCCATTATTAAGGAAATTCCATGACCACAAAAAGCAATTACGGTGCAGAACAAATACAAGTTCTTGAAGGGTTAGAACCGGTCCGCAAGCGTCCAGGGATGTATATTGGAACCACTGGACCTAGGGGACTTCATCACCTCGTCTACGAAGTCGTGGATAATTCTATTGATGAGGCGTTGGCTGGTTATTGCACCCATATCGAAATTGATATTAACTCTGATGGTTCGGTAACGGTGACTGACGATGGCCGTGGTATCCCTACAGATGTTCATCCTACCACGGGTAAGTCAGCTTTAGAAACCGTAATGACCGTTCTTCACGCAGGGGGAAAATTTGGAGGCGGTGGTTATAAGGTTTCAGGAGGGTTACACGGGGTTGGTATTTCCGTTGTTAATGCTTTATCGGAATGGGTTATTGTTAAAGTATGGCGCAATGATAATGAGCATACCCAACGCTACGAACGGGGAGTTCCTATCAGTTCATTAGAAACAAAACCAGATAAAGAACATTCAACCGGAACCTCGGTTTCTTTTTTGCCTGATCTCAAAATCTTTACAGGGGGAATTGAGTTTGATTATAGTACCCTTGCAGGAAGATTACGGGAATTAGCTTATTTGAATGCAGGGGTAAAAATTACCTTTACAGATAATAGAAAAGAAGAAACTTATAGTGAAACCTATTGTTATGAAGGAGGGATAAAAGAATATGTAACGTATATGTGTCGGGATAAAGATCCTTTACATCAAGATATTATTTATGTTTCAGGAGAAAAAAACGGCACACAGGTTGAAGTTGCTCTACTGTGGTGTGTGGATGCTTATAGCGATAACTTGTTAGGATTTGCCAATAACATTCGCACTATTGATGGGGGAACCCATTTAGAAGGGTTAAAAACGGTTCTCACCCGAACAATGAATAGTGTGGCTCGTAAGCGCAATAAATTAAAAGAAAATGATTCTAACTTGGGAGGGGAAAATGTTAGAGAAGGGTTAACCGGTGTCATTTCTGTTAAGGTTCCTGAACCGGAATTTGAAGGACAAACAAAGACTAAATTAGGGAACACAGAAGTCAGGGGAATTGTGGATTCTTTGGTAGGAGAAGTTTTAAGCGAATACTTAGAATTTAATCCCCACGTTGCTGATAGTATCATTGAAAAAGCTGTCCAAGCTTTTAAAGCAGCAGAAGCAGCGAGAAGGGCTAGGGAATTAGTTCGTCGTAAGTCTGTTTTAGAGTCTTCTCCCTTACCTGGAAAATTAGCAGACTGTAGTAGCAGAGATCCCGAAGAATCAGAGATTTTCTTAGTAGAAGGAGACTCAGCAGGAGGATCAGCAAAACAAGGAAGAGATCGACGGTTCCAAGCAATTTTGCCCCTGAGAGGTAAGATTATTAATATTGAGAAAACCGATGATGCCAAAATCTACAAAAACAATGAGATTCAATCTTTAATTACCGCATTAGGTTTAGGAATAAAAGGAGAAGAATTCGATTCGGCTCAATTACGGTATCATCGTATTGTGATTATGACCGATGCTGATGTGGATGGGGCGCATATTCGGACATTGTTATTAACTTTCTTCTATCGTTATCAACGATCATTAGTTGACCAAGGATATGTTTATATTGCCTGTCCTCCATTGTACAAAGTAGAGCGAGGCCGTAACCATGTTTATTGCTACAATGAACGACAATTACAAGAGCATATTAATAGTTTACCGGCTAATGCAAACTATACGATTCAACGGTTTAAAGGGTTAGGGGAAATGATGCCAACTCAACTGTGGGAAACCACCATGAACCCTGAAACCCGTAGTATGAAACAAGTAGAAATAGAAGACGCAGCCGAAGCTGATCGCATTTTTACCATTTTAATGGGCGATCGCGTTGCCCCAAGACGGGAATTTATCGAAACCTACGGGCCGAAATTAAATTTAACTGACCTTGACATTTAGGTTAAAGTGGGTTATGTAGCTCTTATTAAAGATATTAAGTCTAACCATCTCTCATAACCCACCATTTCTCAGTTTCAGTAGATCATAAAGTCAATTTGAGACAAGCGATCACCAACAAGATTCATAAATTTTAGTGATGTAGCAGGTGAAGAAAAACTGGAACTATTCTCTCAAGGAATATCAACATCTTTTAAGGCTTTTAGGCTTTTTAGTTACCTTGATTTTATCTCAGTTTCTTCCTTAATTTTTCTTTATTCATCTTCATCTATTTTTATCTTTTTTTACGTTTTTTTGCCGTACTTTATTTATTTTAAAAATCAAAGTCCTCTTTTTTTATTCTGTTTTCTTTAATAATTCATCCTATTGCTCATGATTAGTTCCTTTCAAACTTTTTTCTTTTATTAACTTATGTGTGACGAAAGGATAGCTTATAGGCTTAAGTTATCACCAATGCAGTAATGGTGAATTATTGTTACATATTAGGCTCATATTGATTGTTTTGAAACAAAATTTTATATTATTTATGTAGAGAGTCCTTTAAGTTTACATTTTCTATCAATAAATGTGACAGGTGTCTTAATGTGACAGGTGTCTCTCGTCTTGGCATAATTTCTTGAGGAGATTGCCATGAGTGATGAGCAACAAGAAATGTTCGAGCTTTATCTTCAGGAATACAGAAAGCTCAAGGAAGAGCAGGCACAGAGAATTGGTTTTCGTGACAATCTGCTGTATGTGACGCTGGCTTTATTCGGCACAGTTTTAGCGTTTGCTTTGGGGGATGGGGCAAATCCCTATGCTCTCCTAGTCCTTCCCTGGGTAAGTCTGGTACTGGGATGGACTTATCTGGTGAATGACCAGAAGATTTCGGCGATCGGTCAATACATTCGTTACACGCTGGTTGAAAAAGTCAGCAACTTAGCTTGTAGGGCAGGTGCAGATATTGGAGAAATTGAATCCATTTTTGGTTGGGAAATTGCTCACAGGAGCGATAAACACCGTAAACGGCGCAAGATTGAGCAATTGATTATTGATGAAATTGCGTTTGTGGTGTCGGGGATTGTGGCTTTAATAGCTTTTTGGATTCTAGTACCTCAGATGCAATTGGAAGCTCAAATTTTAGGTTGGATAGAGCTAGTTTTCTTGGTGATTTTGGGCATTGAAATTTTCTTGTACGCTGACTTAGGCAAGGGTCGATAACTAACGATCGAGACCCAATAATTAAACTACCGTATCTAGATAAATCTAAATGAATTCTATGAAATAGTGGTAACACAGCTACCTGACGCAGCAATTGTTGATGCAGCTCTGGCTGTAAGTGACACTATATATGACTGGGAACCAGGATCAGTGCTAATGGTTGGTATTGCGGGAGCAGCCAAGGAAGGGGTGCAGCTTGGCGATCTGGTTCTGGGAAGAGGTGTTTGTTATTACGGACGAGGCAAGGAAACTGTTGATGGTACTTTACCAGAACCCCAGTATTATTCCGCAGATGCTACGCTATGGGATCGAGTCATTTCAGTTCCGAAATGGGATTCACCAATTCCGATTATAAGACCAGATGGTGAGGATGTTAGACCTAAGACTCACTATGAAGTAATTGCCTCTAGCGAAAGAGTAATCGCTAATGCTGATATTCGTGATGAAATTGCTGCTAACAACCGAAAGATTGCAGCAATTGAAATGGAAGGTTATGGCATCAGCGCAGCCACTTTTAAGAAATATAGACCTGTCCGCTGTTTGGTTATCAGGGCGATCAGCGATCTAGCAGATGCAAGCAAGAACGATGAATGGCAACCATATGCTGCGGCAGTAGCTGCCGAGTTTACGAAGTATTTTCTCCTGGATAAACCACTTGAGCCACTAAATCGACCTACTCCAAAACCTCTACAATTACCCACACACTACAAGCAAGTAGAAACTGCAATTACTCAAGGTCAATTGATTCCTTTTCTCGGTGAAGGAATTAACTTATGCGATCGCCCTCCCGAAAATTCCGAATGGCATCCAGGTTTGTATCCACCTAGTGACAGTGATTTGGCTGACTACCTAGCCAAAACTTATGGCACTCCCCCCTTTATTAAGGAGAAAATTGAATGTCCTAATTATCAAGAACTATGTAAAAAAGAACAGGCTGGTAAATTGGGTGCCGATGAAGCTTTCATTTGTCCATTGTTTGTCAATCAAAGGTTAATAGGCGAGCGAAAAGAACTGCCTTATTTATCAGAATATTTAGACCTCATTTTGGGTTCATACGGTCTCTACACTGAATTACATGAGATTTTTGATCGAGATTACCAACCCAACCAGGTGCATGAATTTTTTGCCCAACTTCCTAGCATAATGCAACAGAAGAATTATCCCCTTCCATACCAGCTAATTGTCACGACTAACTATGATGACACCTTGGAACGGGCCTTTAAAGCAATTAAACCACCACAACCATTTGACTTAGTTTCCTATATTGCTAAGGGTGAGAATCGAGGCAAGTTTCTGCACCAGCCCTATGCAGCAGGTGAACCCGTAGTAATTGAGAGTCCTAATACTTATGACAAATTTCCACTTGGTAAGCATCCGGTCATTTTAAAACTCTACGGTGCTGTAGCTCGAACTTCAGGACAAGAAGACAACTTTGTCATTACTGAAGACCACTACATGGACTATTTGGAGAAAGTGAATATTCCCACAAGTCTCGTGGATCTCATGAGAAAGAATCACATTTTGTTCCTGGGTTTCGACCTGAGTAAGTGGAAGAATCGCTTTATCTTCCGTCGAATTTGGCAAGATCGACCTCTCGACGAATGTAAGTCATGGGTAGTTCGGGAAAAACCTGGAAAATTAGAAAAAGAACTCTGGAGCAATAATAACGTAGACATCATAGAAATCCCCCTGGAAAGCTCTCTATTGGCATACATTACCAAGCTAAATGAGCTGGTGCAAGCTATTCCGCAAAAAGCACAGGCTGTTTCACAATAGAGGATTGCACTATGGAAAATCAACTACTGGATGATATGCCTTATAAAGGCTTGGAGCCTTATTCTGAATCCGAGCAGGACGCATTATCCTTTTTTGGGCGGCAAGAGCAACAAAAAATTATTAAAATGAATCTCAAAAACTCACCTCTAACATTGCTCTTTGGTGAGAGTGGTGTAGGTAAAAGCTCCGTACTGCGGGCTGGTGTCGTCCACAACCTGCGCGAAGAAATGAAGCGCAACTTAGAGGAAGATGATACGCCAAGATTTGCGGTTTCTATTTTTCCTCCCCTTGAAGGTGACTTAACCTGGCAGGACGATCCGCTAACTGGGATATTAAAGCAAGTTGAAGCAGATATTCACAACAGTGGCTTGGATGTCCAGACACCTGCACCGGGGCTGTCATTTGCTGAAACTCTATTAGTTTGGACGAGGCGCATTGGTAGGAAGGGTCGAGTTGGTGAACTGTTTATCATCCTTGACCAGTTTGAGGAATATTTCTTGTATCACCCAGAGGAAGATGGAGAGTCAAGTTTTGCTGTTGAGTTTCCACAGGCAGTCAATCGCCCCAACTTGCGTGTCAATTTCCTGATCTCTATCCGCAGCGATTCCCTAGCTAACCTTGATCGCTTCAAGGGAGGCATTCCTAGCTTGTTTGACAACCTTTTGCGCGTTGAACACCTTGATGAGGAATCAGCTTATAAGGCAATTGAACAACCTGTTACAGAATACTACAACAAGCTAGTGCCACCAGAGCTATCGGTGGAAGTCGAACCCAAATTAATTGAGGAGGTATTGAAGCAGATTGGTCAAAGTCAATATGATTTAAAGAGTGGGAACGGTAAGGGCGGTCTCGATAAACTCAATAATAAGTCGCACTCAAGAATTGAAGCACCTTACTTACAATTAGTGATGACCCGCCTCTGGCAGGAAGAGATGAAGCTTGGCTCGCGTTTTTTGCGACTAGAAACATTGACTGAACTGGGTGGCTTAAGAAAGATTTTTAGGGAGCACCTGTATCAAGTGATTGAGGAACTGTCAGATAAGCTGTTAAGCATTCAAATGACGTATAATAGAAACAGGAAAAAACGAAAATACTGAAATATGCCAGCGAAAGGATATCTGAAGCCGGAGCAAAAAGAAAAATTACAGAAAGCTCTGAAAGAGGA
>JASJDW010000310.1 GCA_030064955.1 Crocosphaera sp. | reverse complement strand
CCTTTTCTTTTATCACGTTTCTCTTTCTGTCGCAATCCTAACATTTTTAAGGAACTTGACGCGATGGTTTGACCCATGTAACTCTAGTTACTTAATCTTTGTTGCATTTCCTTTACATTGTGGGTGAGGCAAGTTAACTGCGTGGAACCCACGCCATAGGAGTTTAAAACAGTCATGGATCGTAATCCTTTAAAAAATCAAACAAACGTTGTTATTATTGGTGGGGGCTTTGGAGGCTTATATACGGCTCAAGACCTGAAAAATGCCTCTGTACAAGTTACGCTTATTGATAAACGCAATTTTCATCTCTTTCAACCTTTACTTTATCAAGTGGCTACGGGAGTCCTTTCTCCAGCGGATATTTCTTCCCCTTTGCGATTGGTTTTACGTCACCATAAAAATACCAAAGTTCTTTTAGATCACGCGATCGATCTCGACCCTGACAAGAAAGAGGTTATCCTCAATAACCATGAACCTATCCCCTACGACATCTTAGTGTTGGCTACAGGGGTATCTCATCACTATTTTGGGAACGATCAATGGGAACCCCTTGCACCTGGGTTAAAAACCATTGAGGATGCCATAGAAATTCGTCGCCGTATTTTTATGGCCTTTGAAGCAGCAGAAAAGGAAACCGATCCGGTTAAGCGTCAAGCTTGGTTAACCTTTGTTATTGTGGGAGGTGGCCCTACTGGGGTAGAAATGGCTGGGGCGATCGCAGAAATTGCTCACGGTGCGTTAGCTGGGGATTTTCGCAACATCGATCCCAAAGAGGCTAAAATTTTGTTAATTGAAGGGTTAGATCGAGTGCTTCCTCCTTATCCCCCTGAGTTATCAGCCAAAGCAGCCGAAGATTTACGCCATTTAGGGGTAACAGTTCAAACCCAGTCTATGGTAACGGATATCAATGACCACGTGGTAACGGTGCGTCAAGGGGAACAAATTAAACAAATTACCTCCCGTACTATTCTATGGGCTGCTGGTGTGAAAGCATCGAGAATGGGCAAGGTATTAGCGGAACGCACTGGGGTAGAATTGGATCGGGCTGGACGAGTTGTGGTAGAACCTGATCTCAGTATTCCAGGCTATTCTGATATCTTTGTTATTGGTGATTTAGCTAATTTTCCCCATCAAGGAGAACGTCCTTTACCGGGTGTGGCACCAGTAGCGATGCAGCAAGGGGCTTACGTTGCTAAATTAATTCAAAAACGCTTCCAAGGAGAATCTTTACCTCCATTTGTCTATAACGATTATGGCAACATGGCGGTCATTGGTCAAAATAAAGCGGTGGTTAATTTAGGCTTTGCTAAACTGTCCGGGTTCTTAGCTTGGTTTATTTGGGTTTGGGCCCATATTTACTATCTCATCGAATTTGATAACAAATTGGTAGTCATGGTTCAATGGGGTTGGAATTACTTTACACGGGGTCGTGGGGCCCGTTTAATTACTGGGGTTGGTGAAGGAAAACGTACAACAAAACCCCAAGAAATGCCTCAAGAATCAACAGAAACCGCAACATCTATCACTCGCTAAAATAGTAGGGTGGGCATTGCCCACCTTTTTGTTTAAAGTTGTATATTATTGTCGATCAGTTTATCTAAGTTATAAAGGTAAACCACTACCTTTTTGTAATCCTGAAGGTAACAACCCTTCAAGGGCATATTCTGCTGCTTTATCAGCATAATAGGTTGTAATAGGTAAACGAACAGTTTGAGTTGAACCAATGTGCATTTCACTTAACCAATAAACTTGTGCTGCTAACTCGATGGGACTGGTACTACCTAAACGGCGACGTACAATAATAGGTCGAGGAACTACATTTTTACCTCCTTTAAGTTCTGTTTTTCCAGTAGTCATAATAGCCACTTCATTATAATAATTATTAGGTAAACGCCAGGCTTGACCACGACGAGGATTTTCCCATTTTTGGGATTGATTATTCAATATTGCTGCGCGAGGATATCCAGATTTAAGAATTTCTGCTGCATCAACTTTTTTGACTCCTGCTTGTTTTAATTCTGGTAAAAGATTTTTCAACAAATTTAATTCTTGATTTTGAAAAGTCCCATCTCGGTGAATAACTAAATGATTTAATTTAGTTTGATTTTTTTCTTCATAAAGATTAACGAGATTGAAAATAATATCATGTAAGATATCTTGCTCAAATGTTTCTTTATGAGCTTGAAAATTAGCAGGAAACCAACCAATAACTTTCCCCTGTGGACTCACAATAAAAGCAGCCATACCAACGGCTTTTCCATTTTTTCGCCCAATATCTAACCCTAAAAAAGCCTGTGCTGTTCCTGGCAAATATCTGAGTTTCCAAGGACTATATCCTAATTTACCTAAAATACCTAACATAATATTATAGTTTGTATATTTATCAAAAGAGGCTTCTAATGTATTTTTTTCAATTCCTTGAGAGGGTAATAGACTTTTGACAAATTCTCGTTTTAAAGTGGGATATGGGTCAGATAATCTATTATTAATAAATTCATCTTTATCGGGAACAAACATTAAAATAAATTCACTATTATTAAGGTTACGGCATTGTCTTTTAATTTCCAAAGTATTATCAATAGGATAAGGACGAAATTCTGTGATATCTAATTGAATTTTAAAGTCTTTTAGAAAATTACTAAACTTCTGACACCAAGATTGCACTGACCAGTTATTTGGATAAAAAACAATTGAGCTAATTTTATCAGGTTTTTCTAATAGCTTTTTTCGATCTAATCCTTGGGTTGGATAACTACATAATAAGCCATTTCCAAAATCTAAATTATTTTTATAAGAGCCTTCAAAGAGAGAGGTGTTTGTGAAATCAAACTTATATTCAGGCTTATAAGGTTCTTCTTTAAAAGTAATTGTGTGATTATTTAAAGTAATTCCACCAGAACTATTTAAAGTTTCTATTGTCTCAATACTTCTTTTGAATCGATCATTAACTGAGAGCATTTGTTTATTAAAATCATCAGCATTAACATCATCTTTAGTAAAAGTCTTTTTTAATAAGTGAGGAATATGAAAACAAATATAGTCTTTGCCTTTTGAGCCATAATTAACACGAATTGCTTTTGTATCAGGAGGAATATTCTTTAAAATATCTGCACTAATTTTATTATTATTTCGATGATAATCGAGTAAACTGATATTGCCTAACTCTGGTAAAATATCTGAAACAAGTTTGTCTGTAATGTCAACATAGCGACAATTAGAACCATCATAAATATGGCTTAAAGGTTGGTCGGGTAGTAGAGTTGATAAATCTTTTTTATCTAATGTATATCGACTATAATACTCATTCCCATAATCCATAACTAACATGATATAATTATCAGAATTTATTCTAACTGCCCAGGATAAAAACCGTTGTGCTCCAATTTCTTGTGAAATATATGTTATTTCTAAAAAGACTTTTCGCTTGTAAAAATCAATACGTCTGCCTCTATTTTTAAAATAGCTAGAAAAACAATGATTTAATATTTCTTCGAGGGAACGACGATATTGTTTATGAGTAATATCAATAGTTGTGACATTTTCAATTGTATATTTTTCATTCCCTGTTAATTCAATAGAACTAATCAAACTACAGTCTTTTGGATAAGAAACAGTAAGAATATTTTGATTATTACGGCGTAATTGATTAGCTATTTGACCTAGTTTAGATGCTAACCTGCCTTGAGAAACTGAGTTTTTAAAGGTGATTTGATGAGAAAAAAAAGATAGGGAAGGTAGAGGAGAAACAGATTGAAAGCTCAGTTCAGAAATTACCATAATAATTCTACATTTTACATAAGTGTCAGGATATGAGGCATTTTTGATCTTGTGAATCTTTGAGGTGACTAAAGTTGATTGCAAATATGTCTCATTAAGCCATCAAAAGATCAGTATCTTGGTATCTTTATCCAAATAAAGACGAATTTTTGTAATTTTTAGGGTTAATGTTGCTGATAATGTTGTTTCGCAA
The DNA here is from genome assembly GCA_030064955.1 of Crocosphaera sp. GTDB lineage: Bacteria > Cyanobacteriota > Cyanobacteriia > Cyanobacteriales > Microcystaceae > Crocosphaera. Next base: position 2,862 of record JASJDW010000310.1, on the reverse strand, counting down.
GTTCTTCGTAAGCTGTTTTTTCTGCTAATATGTCTTCATCTATTGCTTCTCGGTTAGCATGATAATAGGTTAATGCTGCATAAACTTGAGTAATCGTTAAATGATTTAATCTTCTGGCTATTTCTTCCGCACTATTACCTTGATTATATAAACCAGCAATTCTCCGAACCGATGTGCGAGTTTCTGCAATGATGGGTCGATTATTGTTAGGATCAATTGTGATAAGTTGGCCGATATCAGTAAGCGTAGTCAATAGCTTTCTCCAGAATATGAGCAGTTTATTTTCTACCATTTTAATCAGGGTGGCACACAAACATCCATAAATCAAAGTAGCGATCGCCTTGAAAAGACTTGTGCTAAAGATATGCTAAACTGAAAAAAACTCTAGTGCTAGGGTAATGAGATGGAATATGTGGGAACAATTAAAGCTGCATCACTTCTAAAAATATGTCCTCAAAGGGTTCGCCAACTCTTGTCTGAAGGCAGAATCGAAGGAGCCTTTAAAGATGGGCGGTTCTGGAAAATTCCTTTGTACAATGAGATGCCCAAGATTATTCCTGGAACTAGGGGACCAAAAGGGAAATGGCGCAAGCAACGTCAAGAAGTACCTACTCGTATTCATGTCAATGGCAATCGCATCAAAAATAATATTAATAAACAGCATCTAGAGCCTGTCATTACTATCCGCCAAGGCTCTTCCCACAAAATTTATTGCGATGAAGTCGAGATTAAAGGACCTTGTAAACTGATTTATTCTCCTCATAAATCTATGGTAGGAGGTGCTAGGGTATGGATTGAAGTAGCTCCAGAGATACCCATAATTCACAAGAACTTTGCTGTTTCATAGTATTTATTAGAACAAAAAACTCAGTGCTATATCTTGTGTTGCTGGTTTACTAAATTTTACTTGCCTATTAATATTGTTCGCTTGGATGAACGAACTGGCAATATTTTTTTCCTAGCTGGGGAAGAAAACATAATCGAAATATACCCTAATGGACGTTGGAGATAAATAGGATGAAAAAACCTAACTTTCAAGCAATGAGTCAGAAAGAATTACACAATTATGTTCTTTCGCATCGAGAAGATAACGACGCTTTTTATGCTTATGTTGATAGATTACACGCAGAAGCAAATTGGATTGAAATGCCTCCTTTAAAATCATTGGAAGATTTAGAAAATTATCCAGAATTTGTTAATCGTTTTCGGGATGATTAAAATATCCAATATGAGATAAATTTCAATCTCAAGACTAAAACTAAGAGAGTTAAAATAGTAGGGTAGGCTATACTTACCTCGTGCATTTAAAATAAAGGACAAGCAACATGAAAACAACAGTTAATTTACAAATACCTCTTGAAACCCTAACAGATGCTATTTGCTCGCTTAACTTAGAACACAAGCGTCAATTATTAGACATATTAGAACAAAAAATTTTTGAGGAAGAAGAAAAAAATTATAAGGATGATGATGAAACAATTGCAGAAATAGAAGCCATTCGTGTCGAATACAAAGCAGGTGATTACTTAACCTTAGATGAATATCTGGCTAAAAATTCAGAGCAATCATCATGAGTTATAATATTATTATTTCTAAATCTGTTCAAAAACAGATTGATAGCTTATCAGATGAACTACGAATCCGTATTTTAGAAAAAGTCAAGAAACTAAAAGAAGAACCTCGTCCACAAGGAGTGATTAAATTGAAAGGTTATACTAAAGAATATCGTCTTCGGATAGGTAATTATAGGGTTCGTTATGAAATCGACGACTCTAATAAAACGATACTTCTCTTGCAATGTAAACATAGAAGCGAAGTTTATCGAACTTAAATTTTAATACAATAACAATAGGAATATAACTTATGTCCTTAACTGCCAAACAATTAGCAGAGTTAATGCCTGATGCCACTCAAGTTGAAAGTGATGAACCTGAAATGGAAAGTAGTTTACATTATTTTCAATTAGCTTTATTAGTTTCCTGTTTAGAATGGCTTTGGCGTGATAAAAATGATTTTTTTATCGGAGCTAATCTCACCATCTATTTTAATCGTCAACAACTCAAAAATAAAGACTTTCGTGGCCCCGATTTTTTCTTAGTTAAACAAACGGAAAAACGTCCCCGAAAATCCTGGGTAACTTGGGAAGAAGGGGGAAAATATCCCGATTTAATTATCGAATTACTTTCAGAATCGACTGAAAACGTGGATAAAACCCTTAAAAAAGACCTTTATCAAAATCGCTTTCGTACCCCAGAATATTTTTGGTTTTCGCCCAATACTTTAGAATTTTCAGGGTTTCGTCTAGTTCAAGGAAAGTATGAAGAAATTAGCCCTAATGAGTTGGGTTGGTTGTGGAGTGAAAGCTTAGGATTATACCTAGGAATTCATGAACAACAACTGCGATATTTTACCCTGGAAGGTCAACTGGTTCCCACTCCTGAAGAAGACGCACAACAACAAATGAGATTTGCTCAAGAACAACGAAAACAGGTTCAACAGGCACAACAGCAAGCTCAACAGGCACAACAGCAAGCTCAACAGGCACAACAACGTGCTGAACAGTTAGCTGCCCAATTAAGAGCATTGGGAATAGAACCAGAAGCCTAAATCAATAAAAGAATGGATTTTAAGGAAGAAAAACTGATTTAGTTTGTCTATAATTTTGCTGCAATATTAGGCCAATTAGAATCAGCTTTTAGAATATTATCTGTCATATTTTTACTCCATTTCTTTTGGATATTTTTATCATAATTAAGATACAATTTTCCATCTACAATTGTCCAAGCTTCTGGGTCAATCGGAGCAGTATAATTATTACTGACTGCCCAAGCACAAAAACCACCATATTGAGGAGCATATTTT
>JASJDW010000309.1 GCA_030064955.1 Crocosphaera sp. | reverse complement strand
GCCTGTGGACTTGAAGGAGCCGTCTCCCTTGGTTGAAGCAGGAATTGAACAGCAAGTCTGTCTAGGTTTGTCTAGGTTTCATGAAGCAGCAAAGTCAAACAAAGCCAAAAGAAGAATTGAGAGCCATCTGCTGCCGGGCAGTCAGTAGACGTTAAAGTAAAATGCTTGTGGATTCGGTCTGACGGGGGCATAGTTAGTGATAATTATCGCCTAGTTAAGAGGAATAGAAGCAAGAATGCCCCGTTACAGCCTTAGCGCGGGCGGGAGAGTGTCAAAGAATATATCTTAATATTTCAAAGCCCACAGCTTAACATGGATCGTCTACAATAATAAACTTGCCAGACCATTTTTGCGGGGGGCAGATGTGATTCTCAATTTCTCCTTAAAATTAATGTTTGCTAAAGGGAAACTCTGCTTTAGCTTTTCCCTTTACAAGCGGTATCGTGCCGTTAGTACAGCCCCATTAGATGTGCTGTGGTATAAATTGATCAATGTGGCTGATGTTTCTTGGCATCCTCTATTCTCCAAAACCAATGTCCCCTTGGGACTGATTGCTAAACCTGGGTTAATTTATAAGGCGGTGACTCGTTTAACGCCTATTCCCGTTCGTTTATTTGTGGAAAATGTACGTCCTGGGGAGTTGTTGAGTTTAAGGGTGCTAACTATTCCAGGGATGGAACAAAAAATTACCTATCAAGTTGAATCAACCCTGTGTGGCACCTATATTTCTTATTCTGTGACCCTTAAAGGATGGTTGTCTCCTTTAATTTGGTGGTTAATTAAGCCCTATTCTGCCCGTGTTGCTACAGAGTTAGCCCAAGCAGCTGAACAATTATTGGCTTAGTTATCTTCTTCTTTATCTTGTAATCTTTGTTTAAGACGATTGAGATGGGTGTTGCTATTAGCTGGGACTCTAGGGGCTGGTAATTCATTGTTAGGCCAACCAGATAGGTCAAAGCAGGTACACACAGGAGACGCTACACCAGCAACAGTAATAGGGACAGGTAAGTCACAACGAGGACAGTCCATCATTTCCCACGCAGGACTTAATAATTGTTGTATGGTTTGTTCGGTACCTTCTAAATAGCAATCAGCATCAGTATTGAGAATTTTTTGCCAACATTGTTCAAATTCCGTTGAATAATGATGTTCTTTAAAAATAATTTGAGGATGAATCCTTTCTTGTCGTTTGGGACATATAACACCTTTACCCAACTGGAACCAATGGGCAAGATATTGTTTAACTTGTTCAGTTGAAGCCATACTCATCGTTTTTACCAAAATCATCTAACTGATATTATGGTAACGTTTTCCTTTTTTTTTCTATGGAAAAAAAACTATAGATTACCGTGTCAGACTCTTGGAAGTAGAATTTTCTGCTAGTGCAGTCACTGAGTGGGACTTAACCGCACGAAACATTCCAAAGCGACATAACCCTGTGCCAAAACCAATACGCATTAATAACAATGTAGGAACTTCCCTCAGAGATTTAATGATACCTGAGACACCAAACTTAATCATTCCTTGGGGTCGAATCACTCCTTGCCAAATGGAGTCTAACCAGGACGGAAGGGTTTCTTTTGTCCAATCTGCTGTTCTCACCTCTCCTTCTACCCATCCCGTTGCTGCGATTTTTTCCGAAAACCCTTCAATACTAGAAAAAGCAGGATGGGACCATTGATCTAGCAGTTGACGCATTAACACTTTTTCCCAACCATTAAGGGGTTGTTGGCGATCATCCCGTTGATTCCAATCAGCAACCACTAAAATACCTCCAGGTTTTAGTACTCTCATCATTTCCTGAGCATACTTCTGTTTATCTTCCATGTGGGGACCAGCTTCAATGGACCAAACCACATCAAAACTATTATCTGGGAAGGAAAGGGCTAAAGCATCATCCACCTGAAATTGAGCCGTAACGTTTTCAGGGGTTAATTCTTGGGCCCGTTTGACTTGTTGAGGACTGATGGTAACTCCTGTTACGCTAAACTCGTAATCCTTCGCTAGAATACGGCTACTTCCCCCAATACCGCAACCCACATCTAAAATTGTCGTTCCTTGAGGTAATGTATCTAAACCACCCCATTTCACCATTTCGTGAACAAAATCTGCTTTTGCTTGTAGGAAATCTTTGGGTTGTGGGGGTGAACCATAATGACCTAAATGGATATGTTCTCCCCAATAAAATTCTAAAATACCATCTTCTGTCCATTCATCGTAGGAATTAGCAACAGTTTCTGAGGATTCATAACTGCGAGGGGTTAATAAATAAATGATGACACTGAGTATTACTAAGATACAAGTTACGATTAGAAACAAGGAAAGATTCATGCAACGAGATTGATGGTTAATGTTTAAAGGACATCTTAGAAGTTAACACAATTCTTTGTTGTCTCACCACCAATCACGAGCATGATGGTGCATATTGGGAAATTTTTGGGAACTCTAAGAAAAATAACCCCTCAAGTATATGTTAGAGAAAGAAGAAAAAGATGTGATCCGAACTATCAAGAGCCATTATCGCAGTGGTAAAGCTCATTTAGGTCAAGATTTTTTTACTCCTTGTCTTCAACATTGTCATCAATATCGTCGTGCGGTTGGCTATTTTTCTAGTAGTGCTTTGTTAACTTGGAATGATGCGATTACTCACCTTATTTTAGATAACGTGACCATTAAATTAATTGTTTCTCCTCAATTATCACAGGAAGATCAACAAACTTTAACGAGGGCGACTGATGAAAAGGAACAAGAACAACTAAGACAAATTCTGGCTGATCATCTTGTTAAGGATGCACTTAAAAACGATTTTTCTCAAATCAAACAAAAGCTCTTGGCTTGGATGATAGCGAATGAGAGATTAATTTTAAAATTTGCCTTTCCTCAGCATTTAGAACAAGTAGGATTATTTCACGAAAAAATTGGTATTTTTGATTTTACTTCAGGAGATAAAATTGCTTTTACAGGTTCAGCGAATGAGTCTCGAAATGGTCATCATTTGAATTATGAATCTATCGATGTTTATCGTAGTTGGGTGACGGCTGATCAAGAAAGAATTGACATTAAAATAGAAGAATTTGAAGAAGCTTGGTTAGGAACAGCGATCGGGTTAAAAACCCTTTCTCTTTCTCAGCCAACCATGAAATTCATCAAAGATTCTGCTCCCGATTATAATCCCTTAAAGACTAACATCAATCATTCCAATACCCCTAAAAATACATCAAAAGTTATAGAAATAGATAAACGTTGGCGACATCAAGAGGAAGCGGTAGAAAAATTCTTAAAGGTATGTCATGGTGTCTTAGAAATGGCAACAGGAACTGGTAAAACACGAACCAGCATAAAAATTTTAACCAAGCTAGACGATGAAAATCAAATTGATAGCATTATTATTAGTACAGATGGGAATGACTTATTAGATCAATGGTCACAAGAAATACGAGGTTGGGCAATTCAACGAGAACAAAGATTTAGGGTATTTCAACACTATAAAAATAATCACGAATTAGAAAAATTTGTAAACAATTATAACAGAGCAATCATCATTATTTCAAGGCAAAAACTTAGTTCACTTTTAAATCATATTCCAGATGATGTGAAACAAAGAATGATAATTATTCATGATGAAGTTCATGGGTTGGGCAGTCCAACAAACTGTAAAAATCTAGAAGGTAAACATCAAAACTTTGGTTATCGTTTAGGGTTGAGTGCTACACCAGTAAGAGAATATGATCAAGAAGGAACAGAATTTATTTTTGAAGAAATTGGAGAAGTATTTTTTCAATTTGGACTCAAAGAAGCTATCGAAAGAGGAATACTTTGTGAGTTTAATTACATCCCCTTGAGGTATCAATTAACCGATGGAGATAAGGAGAGACGGGAGCAAGTTTATAAACAAAAAGCAGCTAGAGAAAAAGATGGTAATCCTATGACAAAGGAAGAAGTATGGACAGCACTTTCTAAAATTTATAAACTAGCTGAACAAAAGCCAGAAATATTTGCTGATTTTGTTGAAAGTAATCCCGATATTCTCAAATCAACTATTATCTTTATTGAAGAAAAATGGTATGGTGATAAGCTTTTAAATATCATTCATAAACATACTCCTGATTATCGTACCTATTATTCAGAGGAAGATCCAAGCTATCTTAAAGCATTTGCAAAAGGGGAGATTGATTGTTTAATTGCTTGTCATAGAATTTCTCAAGGAATTGATATTAAAAGACTAAAAAATGTTATTATATTTTCATCAGCAAGGGCAAAATTAGAAACTATACAAAGAATTGGCCGTTGTCTTCGCACCGATCCAGAAAATCCTAATAAAAAGGCAACTATTGTCGACTTTGTTGTTGAGCGTGAGGAAACAAAAGATAGATTAAGTGCTGATGAGGAGCGTTATCTTTGGTTAAGCGAATTATCAAAAATTAAGAGGATAAATACCGATGTCTATTGAACCTGAAATTAAACAGGCAATTGAGGATTCTGTCAAACAAATGGGTCAAGATGATTCAGTTTCAAGACATATCATTGCTTGGCTTGAAGATATCAATAAAAAATCCTTATCTGAGAGCGATAAAGCAGAAAAACTAGACTTAATTTATGATGCAATAAAAGTGGACAATTCTTATGAACATTTACATTATTAGTTGGGAATGCAAAGGGTTAAGATGTCCAGATATGAAAATCGATTTAATGTCTGGTGAAACTCCTGCTGATGTTGCCTTAATTCAAATGCCAAACGGTACAGGAAAAACTACAATTTTAAACTTAATTCGTGCTGCTTTGACAGGAAAAGTAAGTCAATGGACTAAAGAAGATATTAAAAGTTATCGTCGTCATGGAGATAATCATCCTCAAGGATCATTTATCTTAAATTTACAGGTTGATGACGAACTTTTGACCTTTAAATTAATGTTTAATTTTGAAGAAGGAATCGTTGATAGTCGCCCCAGTTATTCTGATTCTGAATTTGATAAATCTGGGGGAATAACTGATTATGATAAACTACCCATTAATATCCGAAGATTTTTAGACCCTAAATTTGTTAGATTATTTATTTTCGATGGGTAACTGGTTCAAGAATTATTAGACTCTAATAAATCAGAAGCATCTCAAGCAATTGATTCTTTATTTCAGTTATATTTATTATATAAATTACATGATGATGCTGAAAATTATTGGGAGACAAAAACTAATGAAAAAGAAAAAAAAGATCCAAAAGCTTCAAAAGCTAAATCTGAAAAAGGTTTGAAGACAAAAAGAAATAAAGTAAATGATTTAAAAAAATGTATTCAAGCTATAGAAGAGATTAGAACAAATAGATGGAATAAATACTGTAAACTGGAAGAAAAAATAGAAGATTTAGAATCAAAAATTGAATTTTATCATAATGAGAATAAAGATATTAGAGAAATTATGAATGAAACAAAAATCAAAAAAAATGATATGAGTAACATAGTTCAAAATAATATTAATCAATTAATGGGAGACATTAGAAAACCTGAATTATTACATCCAAAATTTAGAATTTCACTAATTGAATTAAAAGAGAAATTTGATAAAGCTGAACTACCAGAAAAAGCATCACGTCAATTTTTCATTGATCTCTGTAATGAAAAAGATTGTATTTGTGGGAGAGAGTTAAATGATGAAATACGACAAATAATTAAACAACGTGCTAATTTATATCTATCTGATAATACTGCTATTTTTTTAAATAGTTTGAAAGAAGATATCAGAAGGGACTTACTAGACAGAGATTATGATGTAGAAAAAATTAATGATATTATTATTAATTTAAAGAATAATCTTTGCACAAGAGATGAACTTAAAGATGAATATAAACATTATTCTGATCTCAGTATTTCTCAAGGAACTGATGAGGTCAAAAAATGGGAAGAACAACTTGATGAAAATAAAAAAATAAGAAATGACATTGAGTCAGAATTAGAGGAAATAGAAAGAGAACCCAATTATCATGATGATCCAAGATTTTATAAAAAAACCAAGTGTTTAAAAGCATTGAAACGATGGTTAAAAGATGAAGAAATTAAACTAGCTGAAATTTCTAACACCATAGAAATGCGTCAGAAAAAAGAGATTTTCCAAAAGATTCTTAAACTTGCTAAAGAGAAAGCAAATAATAACCTTAGAGAATCTATTCGTGATCAATGTAATGAAAAATTACAAAAAATACTATACCGTGATCCCATTTCAATTAGTGAAATAGATAAATCAATTAAATTAGAAGGACAAAAAGCAGCAAGTATGGGACAAACCTTATCCGTTGGTTATATTTTTCTAACAACTTTATTATCAGAAGGACAACATCAATTTCCCTTATTAGTAGATAGTCCAGCAAACTCTATTGACATTACAGTAAGACGAGAAATCGGTCAAATAATACCCAATTTATGTAACCAATTTATCGCTTTTACTATCTCTTCTGAACGAGAAGGTTTTACGGATACTTTAGCTAGTAAGGCCAATAAGATCAAGTTTTTGACTGTATTTCGTAAAACAGAAACAACGAAAAAATTAGAGAAAGTTTTACCATCAGAAGGCGTAATTGATAATAAAAATTGTGTCATTGTTGATGGTGAAGACTATTTTAATGATTTTGATTTATTAGACTATTAAAAAGAGGTATTTACTATGGCTAAATCATTTAGAATGCGTCACGATGCAAGAGACTGGTTTTCTAAGATTAAAAAACCAAAGAAGAAAACGCCTCCCATCAATACTGACTTTGATTTATACTATTTATGTTTCATGATGGGACTAGCATCAAAAAATAAGAATACTCCAGATCCTAGTCATTCTACTGATTTTATTGATAAAT
>JASJDW010000308.1 GCA_030064955.1 Crocosphaera sp. | reverse complement strand
AGTTCGTTTACCAGAAAATATTTATGATACTCATCATCCTTATCCAGAAGATATTTATTGGTTAATTGAGATTTCTAATACCAGTTTAAGCAAAAATTTAGGTGCAAAAAAAACAATTTATGCGAGTGCTAACATCCAAGAATATTGGGTAATTGATCTAAATTAAAAAACTTTAAAAATCCTTCAAAATCCTCAAGATAATGATTACACAATCCAGAAAGACTATAAAAGTGGTTTTATATATCCCTTATCTTTTCCTCAAATAAACATTTCAGTGGATACCCTTTTAGGAAAGTAAACAAAACTAACATCTAATGAGTGTAAAAAAACCAAGTTATTACAATCATAATGGATTTTTGATGCCGATGGGATTTCCCATTGAAGGATTCACTTCTGCTTTAAAATATGAAGCACAATCTTCAGATATTTTCCTCGTAACCTATCCTAAATGTGGCACAACTTGGACACAATATATTCTCTGGTTAATGCAGCATCAAGGGGAACCTTTATCCTCATCAGAAAAATTAGAAACTTATATCCCTCACATAGAAGAAGTAGGAAAAGAAACCATCGAAAATTTGCCTAAACCAAGAGTTATTAAAACCCATTTACCTTATCAGTTAACCCCTTATCATCCACAAGCAAAATATATTTATGTTGCTAGAAATCCGTTTGATTGTGCAGTATCATTTTATCATCACACTAGGGGTTTTATTAAACATTATGACTTTGCGGATGGAACCTTTGATGATTTTTTTGAATGCTTTATAATTGGAGAAGTTGACTTTGGAGACTACTTTGATCATTTAGTTCCTTGGTATGAACATAAAAATGATAAAAATGTTTTGTTTTTCACTTATGAAACAATGAAAACTGATCTAAAATCAATTATTATAAAAATCGCAAAATTTTTAGGAGATAATTATATAAAATGTATTGAAAATGAGAAAATTTTAAACAAAATTATAATTAATAGTAGTTTAGAAAATATGAAAAAAGAGCAACAACGTTGGTCTAGTAAACGTCCTGAAAATATGCCTTCTTTTGTTCGTAAAGGAGAAATAGGTGACTGGAAAAATTATTTTTCATCTGAACAGCAGCAAAGATTAACAGAAAAGTTTATGATGAAAACATCTGGAACTAATTTAGAGACTCTCTGGTTACATCAAGCTAGTTAAAGAGATATTTTAATCTTATAAATTTTATTGATTTTGATCAACTTGAAAAAATGCTCCTAAAATTCCTCCAAACCAACCTAGAGTGGTAAAAAATGCGTTTTGCATTAAATCAGGTATTGGTTTATCTGGGTAAATAAAAGAGTAAATAAAAATAAAGATAAACGAAGCAATACATACTATCATTAATAGTCTATTAATTTGAGTAATAATTCTAAGTTTTGTTTCTTTCTCAGAAGGTTCTTTGTTATCTTGTTCTACTATATTCATTGCAGCAATATCAATAATCTCAGTTGTATCAACATTAACTTTTTTTTGAGAAAAATTAGTTTTCCCTGACCAAATAAACTTAATATATTTAGAGAAAAACTTCATGAATTTATTCATTATTTCCTATTCTTCTTCACTAGAAATAGAACAAATACCTTTACAGTCGTAAACCCATTGGTTTTCTGGAAAATCAAATGTAGCTTTTGTTAAATTAAGAATATCTCTTCCAATTAATGCGTAATTTTTAGGAATAGCAATTACTTCAATATTGGTAAAAAGATAATCTCCTAATTGAATATTAATAACATAAATTTTGCTTGTACTAATACTATCATTAAAGCTACGAGTAGTTACACTACTATATTTTAAGTTACCAAGTTTTTCAACTTGTGATTTTGGAATACAAGTCATCACTGCTGCGGTATCAAAAATAGCTTCAATATCCCTATTTCTTGAATTATCAGAAGGATTTAATACTCTTATAAGAGTGTCCGGACTGGGGAAATTCGGGTGTTGAAGATTTCCATAGTTTCCTTGTACTGGACTCATTACACTTCTAATTGCAGTATTGATATTAACAGGGATAGATTCATCTGTTTTTAATTCATTTGTCACTTCTTGAATACGTTGATTAATAAACTTCATTTGTTCTTTGATTAAATTCCTATTTTTATTAGTTAGATGACTATTATTAGCTAAGTCTTTACAAAACTGATAAAAATTAATCAGTTCGTTTTTGTATTGATGTAAAATTCCATGAGATAGGCTATCAAAACTAACTAAAATAGAAGTATTTAGTAAACGTTCACGAATTTCATTACGTTCTTTTCTGATTTTTTGTAATGTTTCAATGATTTTTACTCTGGAAATAATTGCTGCTGTTAAAAATGCAATTTGTTCTAGAAAAGTTCGATTATTTTCGTAAAACTTATGATTATATTTTGTATAAACAGATATAGTTCCAACACATTCATCTTGAACACGCAAAGGAAGACAAGCAAGCGATTTAAGCTGGTTATTTTTGATCCATTCTTTATTATTAAATTTTTGAATTCCAAACTTATTAATGTCCTCAATATACTTAGCTTTTTGACTTTTATAAACTTCCCCAACAATTTGACTCCCTGATTGTACAGAGTTATCTTTTCTTCCTTCCCAAGAAATATGATTAGTTTTAGATCTAATTGGAAGATAGAGATCATTATTTTCGTCAGGAATACGAATAATAAAAGCTTGATAAGGGAGAAAATCGGATGTTAAACTTTCTCCTACTAATTGATAGACAGCTTCTAAATTGAAATCCCGTGATGCAACTTCTAACAACACTAATTTTTCAATTAATTCTTTATAAACTTCTAAAGATTGTTTATTTTTCGATAGAGAAATAAAATCAGCTACTACTCTAGCAATCATCATTAACCAATAAACATCTTCTCGTTCAAACTTTTGAGGGGTTATTTTATTCAGCACTTCAAGGGTTCCAAAGGTTCGATAGGAACCATTTAGAGGAACAGAAATAGCACATCTTAAATCACCTAATTTTTCTTTATAACGATTTCCATTATTCATTGAATAATAGTCTTTTTCAAGGTTATTAGAATATTGTGGTTCTCCATATCCAGATTCAGCATGATAAGGCGGAACTGCTTTGCCTGAAAAACTTTCGCCAGGTTGATATTCTTCCTCGGGAAACCATGAATTATCGATTTTATTTCCCTCTTTATCAATACCATCAATTCCGATACGCTTAATTGTTCCATCTTTAGAAAACAAAAATAGAGAAGCAACTTGAACATTTAACTGTTTACGAACTTCAGCCAATGCCATCGTAACAACTTCTTCAATACTCTGACAGTGCATCAAATTCTTACTAAGATCATTGAGATTTTTTAATTCTTTACGGAGTTCTTCAGTGTTCATTATTAAAATGTAATTTCTGACAATCCACGTTCTACAATATTAAATAGCCCAAAAAGAAAGTTTCAGATATTGCTACAAATTGTTACTTTATTTAACTAACAAAAGGTTATATATTTATGCTTTGGCCTTATAAAACCCCTGGTATTCCTGATGATCTGTTTGAACGCTTACCAGGTATTCCCCTCAGTAAACGAGAAGTGCGTTTATTACTCATTTCTGCCTTAAGATTGAAACAAGATTCCGTAGTATGGGATATTGGGGCAGGAACGGGAACCATCCCAGTTGAAGTGGGTTTACTATGTCCTGATAATCAGATTATTGCGGTTGAAAGAGATGAAGAGGTGGTTAATCTTATTCGTCGGAACTGCGATCGCTTTGGGGTGCAAAATGTAAAGATTTTTGAAGGACAAGCCCCAGACTGCCTTAACGAACTCAAGCCTTTACCCGATCGCATCTGTCTAGAAGGGGGACGACCTATCAAAGATATTTTAACGGAAGTTTGGCAACGATTAAAGCCCGAAGGACGGCTAGTAGCCACTGCTTCTAACCTAGAAAACCTTTATCTCATTTCAGAGGGGTTAGCAGCCCTACAAGCGCGGAATATAGAGGTGGTTCAAGGGGGGGTGAACCGTCTTGAAACCAGAGGGATTTCTCAAACCTTGGCTGCGGTTGATCCTATTTTTATTCTCAGTGGTGAAAAATTTTAACCTTTTGTACCATAGTAAAAGAGGCAATGACTAACAATTCTGGGAAATATCTAGATTAATGGGGAAAAAATTTGTTAACCTTTCATAAGGAATCCTTAACGTTTTTGCCTTTTAACTCCTCACTCTAATCTTTATTCTACCGTTATGCCTTGGACTCGAATTATTACGGCTGTCGTCGCCATTTTCCTTGCTTTAGGAATGTTAATTGTTGGGGGATGGTACTTCACCCTCGGACTTTGTGTGATTGTCTTTTTAGGACAATTAGAGTATTTTCAATTGGTTCGGGCCAAAGGGATCGCCCCTGCTGCTAAAACGACTCTGGTGGTGTCTCAAATACTCCTGATCAGTTCTGCGATCGCCCCACCTTTAACGGATGCTTTATTCCCCTTAACTGGGGCATTAATTTGCTTTTATTTGTTATTCCAGCCGAAATTGGCCAGTATTGCCGATATTTCCACCTCAGTCTTAGGACTTTTTTATGGCGGGTATTTACCGAGTTATTGGGTAAGATTACGGGTAGGCTTTGCCCATGCTGTCCCGACGGTAAATGTCGCTAGTAGTAATTTACCCTTTATGGGCTATTGGCCTGAGTCTTGGACGGAACCGAAATTATTTCCCCCTGCTTTAACTGTCACCTGTTTAGCGTTTGGCTGTATTTGGGCTGCGGATATTGGGGCTTATATTATGGGGAAATGGTTAGGAAAAACCCGCTTATCGGATATTAGTCCTAAAAAGACAGTGGAAGGAGCATTTTTTGGTTTAATCGGTAGTATTATTGTTGGAGAAATTGGGGCTTGGTATTTAGAATGGCCTTATTGGTATCTCACAGGAATGATATTAGGGGTGTTAATTGGTATTGTGAGTTTATTGGGTGATTTAACGGAGTCGATGATGAAACGGGATGCGGGGGTTAAAGATTCTGGTCAACTGATTCCTGGTCATGGGGGGATTTTGGATCGAACGGATAGTTATGTTTTTACTGCCCCATTGGTCTATTATTTTGTCACTTTATTCTTACCTTTGTTGCAATAATAAAAGTGATCTAAATATGAACTATGATTAACGAAATTGACGTTGACGACGTAAATTAACTAATTTTATTGACAGAGAATTTGTTAATTTCAGCAACATTTTAGACGTGAAGTCAGTTTTCTAATGAATTTTTCTAACTTAGGATAATGAGAACCTTTCCAATAAATTTGTTCACATTCAGTACATTGATAGAATTCATCATAATGTTGTTTTGTCAAGGGTTCTAACTGTTCTTTTATATTCTCTCTATGCACTGGAGTAATTAAACCATTACATCTCATACACCTTTTAAAAGGAGTGATTTCTGAGAATAATTCAAATCGATTTAACACTTCTATTAATTGCGATTCAGTGCTTTTCCCCCTAACCCAATAACCATATATTACTTTAGACCGTTTTAATAAAGCAATATCACGAGTCAATAAATAACGTTGTTGTTGATGAGAGATATCTGCTAAAATTTCATCGGAATAGTTATTTTCATAAAGCACATCAAAACCTAATAGTCTCATCTGCTTAGCTAATTTTCCTAAATGAACATCTAAGATAAATTGCTTTTTATCTAAGGTTTTTCGTAGTGTTTCTTGATCAATAGGTAACGAGAAAAAATGAGGATAAACACTAAAATTTTGATCAGCTTTGACCCCATAAGAAAAATCTACGATATCGCCATTATTTAATATTAGCTCAACTTCAGGATGAGGAATTCCAACTGCCTCAATCGTATCTTTGATAGAGGGATTTCCTTTTACCCAATGAGTCACGGGTTGTTGTTTTTGTTGAATGGGTAAAAAGTCATTTAAGGAACCATAAAACCGAAAATTGATAGGATATAATTCAACCATTTTTATTTTTTTATAAATTATTATGCTCAATACTATTTTAGAGAAAACTGAATCTATTTATCTTTAAACTTTAACGACTAATTATATTTTACCCCTAATCCTGGTAAAGAACTAAGCATTAATTTTCCTTCTTTTAGGGTAACACCTTGAAAGGGATCATCAATCAGGTTTAAATGGCTATCTAAGTCTAAATAATCAGCATAAGCAGCTAAATGAGTCATGGCAGTATTGGCTAAACTACTATCAGAATAACAACCATACATAATTTGTAATTTACAAGCTTTTGCAATAGCGATCATTCTCATTACTTCCGTTAATCCTCCTGCTTTCATCAGTTTAATATTAATACCATGAATGTAAGGGGAAAGCTGGATAATATCTTCACTTTTAAAACAACTTTCATCAACAAAAATGGGTAACGGCGATCGGTCATAGAATTGAGGTAAATTACCTTCATCTCCCACATTTAGAGGTTGTTCTATATATTTAACATTTTGTTGTGCTAACCAGTCACTCATCATAATAGCCTCTTTTAACGTCCATCCTCCATTAGCATCTACTGTTAAAGGAAGATGAGGATTTTCTTGACGAATGGCTAAAATCATCGCTTTGTCTGCTTCTATTCCTTCTGGAGAACCTAACTTAATTTTTAATAGTTTAACTTCCATGAAATTAAGCCAGTTCCTTACTCTTTCTACTGCTTGTTCTGGGGAACTAATTCCAATGGTAACAGAGGTAGCAAATAAGCGATCGCCTTTTAATCCCCACATTTTCCACAAGGGTAAATTAACCTTTTTTCCTAACCAATCATACACAGCGGTATCAATGGCAGCGCGAAGAGAAGAATTAAGATTATTATTTAATAAAACTGTTTCTATTTCTTGTCTTTGTA
>JASJDW010000053.1 GCA_030064955.1 Crocosphaera sp. | reverse complement strand
AGCTAAAGCCGAACGGTACAAACTCTTCTAGTTTTAGGAGTTAGGAGTTCGGGAGTTCAGGAGTTCAGAAAAGGCAACAGTAATATGAAATAGCTAAAGTCGAACGGTATAAACTCTTCTAGTTTTAGGAGTTAGGAGTTCGGGAGTTCAGGAGTTTAGAAAATGTGTAGTGCTATATAGATAGTTTATGAAGTATTGACTAAAATACTGGTATGGAATAAAGCAGACTGTCTAAAATTAGACATTAAATATCATTAATGAGGACGAGACTAAACATGAACGCATCAGAAAAAGCCCAAGGTGTAGAAATAGCTACAAAAATTGCATCTACTGTTCATTTATTTAAAACCCATTTTCCTGATGCTAAAGCCGATCTTAAACCTTGGCGTAACGATCCTGACACCCTCGAATTAGTTGATCCCAACTCCATTGATATCGGCTTTCATTTACCTGGGTGGAGTCCTCGTTTTCAAAGTCGCAGTATGTTGGTACAAATTAGATTTCACAAAGATCCTGTGGATAAAACCCAAAGGTTGATTGGAGTAGAAATAACTGGATTTAATCATCAAGGACAAGCATGGCGACTGTCAACCGTAGAAAATTGGCAATTAGAAGGCAACTATCAACCGGCTACGGATATAGGGGAAAAATTCAAGTCTTTTTGTCGTCAAGTTTTTGACGTTTTCAATCAGAATAATAGTCGCTTTTCTTTGTAGTTAACTTATCAAGAAAAATGGGACTTGTGTTCAACACCCCAACTATAAGGTAGTTTAGTTGGGGAACTTCACAGCCCGATTTGTTGAATCAACTCTTGAACAATTGCTAAATTCACCGTATCCCGAATGATAATAAAAATGCCCAAACTTAGTAATAAAACTAATCCCGTTTGCATAATTCCTTCTTGAAGTTTAAGGGGTAACGGTTTACCAAGTAACCCTTCGATTAATAAAAAGACTAATTGTCCCCCATCTAAAGCAGGTAAAGGAAGGGTATTAATAATCGCTAAATTAATGCTAATTAAAGCCCCAAATTGGAACAAATTCCCCAAATTATTTTGAGCGATACTTGCCCCATACTCAACGATTTTAATCGGTCCTGCCACTTGCTTGGCGTTTTCTTGAAAATTACTAATTAATTGCCAAAATCCTTGTAAGGTTAACTGAGTCACATTTTCATAAGCTTCTGCACTATAAGTAAAAGCTTCGAGTAAATTTTGAGCGCGGTTTAATTGTACATTGGGTAATAATCCCACACCAATTTTTCCTTCTCCTTGGTCATCCCCTTCAGGAATTACAGTTAAATTTAAGGTCTGATCATCTCTTTTAACTGCCAACTTTAGAGCTTGATCCGCAGAATTTTTAACCTTCTCGATAAAGATGGTGGTTGCGTCAGGAAATTCCCCCAAAGATTGATTATTGACCGAAACAATGATATCCCCTGATTCAATTCCTGCTACCATCGCTGCGGAATTTTCTTCTACTTGAGGAATCATTAAACCAGGTTGTAACTCTTGTACGCCAATGGTGGATGTTTGCCCTACTAAAAGGAAATAAGCAAAAATAAGATTGGCGATAACTCCAGCACTAATGACAATGGCACGATCAAAAATGGGACGATTCCGCAGTAAGTCTGGGTCATCGGAAGCAATGGGACTTTCAGGATCATCATCGGGAAATCCCACAAATCCCCCTAAAGGAATGGCGCAAAGGGTATATTCTGTTTCTTTACCCTTATATCGGGCTAAAACAGGTCCAAAACCGATGGAAAACCGTGTCACATGGATTCCCTGTAACCTAGCTGCCAAAAAGTGGCCTAACTCATGAACAACAATTAATATGATTAAAACTGCGATCGCCGCCAAAACTGACATAATAAATTAATAGATTATCAAATATTTAACAATTGTTTAGGTAAAAAAGCAGTGAAAATTATAGGGAATCTTCACTGCTGTAAGCTTTAGACGAATTGAAAGGACAATAGGCTAATAAAACTCCCCATTTTCCTTAATCGTCGTAAACTCGACATTCAACTGCGTCGGGATTATCATCACAATATTGTTCAAAACTGGTTTTGGGGGTTTCGTTTTCACGTTGATGAGAAGCTTCTGCTTGAAGTTCTTCAACAGCATCCCAAGCCGCAGCACAGTCTCCAGAGGAAGCTCCTTCTGTGCTACAAACGTTTCTGGCATTTTCTCTTTCTTGTTCGATTTGTTCGTTAATGTTGCTCATAATTGCTAGTCTCTTAAACACTCCTATTGATTATAGTTCATTAAAATACATTAACCGCTCTTACCACAAGTTGTTAGCTAAGTTTGGCTTCTAGAGACTTGAGATATTCTGTATTAACCCTAGATTCACGGGTTAGGGCAATTTTCCCGGTGCGTGCTACTTCTCGAATGCCAAATTTATTCAACATTTGCACAATGGCCACCATTTTTCCAGGATCTCCCACTACTTCTACGGTTACAGTGTCATCAGAAATATCGACAATTCTGGCACGAAACACTTGAGCCACTTCTAATACTTCTGCGCGGTTAGCCGCAGTAACACTAACTTTTACTAACATCAATTCCCGTTCAACGCAAGGGGTTTGGGTAATATCGTTGACTTTAAGAACGTTAATCAATTTGTAGAGTTGTTTGGTTAACTGTTCAATCGTATTATCATCTCCAGGTACTACCATTGTAATACGAGAGATTCCAGATTGTTCTGCTGGTCCTACTGCTAAACTCTCAATATTAAACCCACGACGAGCAAATAAACCAGCAATACGGGTTAAAACGCCGGCTTCATCTTCAACTAAGACAGAAAGGGTATGTTTCATGGTTTTTAAGGAAGCAGTCTCTAACATCATTTAGGGGTTGGCCACAGATAATGGATTTTTGAAGGAGCTATTGAAGGAGGCAGGAGTTGAAAGGCAGGAGGCTCCGAGGCCGTTTAGAGGGGGATTCAGACCCACATCTAAACGAAGACCGCCAAATCAAACGGTCATCACACGCTTCCGAGGAAACCTCGGAAGACGTGACCTCAGCTTTTGGCGGGGGACGCGGAACCCCATTGGGCGAGGCAGCAAGGCTTGCTTTTTGAGGGAACTTTCCCTTCTGCCTTCTGCCTTCTGCCCCCTGCCTCGCCCGAAGGGCTATTAACCCTATTTTAATCTTAGAATAACGTGATTCGGTTGTGTATGAATCTGAAAATTTTATATAGCATTTCCTGGACTCATAAGGTACACCTAATATTCAACTTCTGCTGGGGAGCATCGGGCGAAGCCTGCCCTCCCGAACCCCCGAACTCCTGACTCCCAAAACTAGAAAAGTTTGTACCTCACAAGTATGGGAACTGCTATAGAAAATTTCTAGATTATTAGCAGTGCTATTTTAGATAGAGTTAATTCTTAATGTACAAGGCAAAAGACAGGTAATATGGGTTTGATTGTAAGTTCCTCTGTTCGTTTTCTCTTGTTATTATTCCTTAGCTTAACTTTAACCCTTTCTTGGTCTAATTTTGGCTGGAATCGGGTCATGGTTGCTGCTCCTGCTTTGGTTGAGGAACAACAGGGAAGAGAATGGTACCAACAAGGTGATATTAACCAGGCGATCGCAACTTGGTTAAAAATTGTTGAAGATTATCAACAACAAGGAGACGTTATGTCTCAAGGAAGAGTATTAAGTTATTTGGCTTTAGCTTACAGTCACTTGGGACAATGGGAAAAAGCAGATAGTTCCATTAACAACAGTTTAGACTTATTACAGTCTCAACCACAAGATAATAAAATTCTTTCTATTTTAGCTGAAGCTTTTAATATTCAAGGAACACTATTCTTGGGGAAAGGTAATGCTTTGGCTGCTTTATTAAGTTGGGAAAAAGCTACGGCAACTTATGAAAAAAATCAAGATAGTTTTGGTATTTTACGCACAAATATTAATCAATCTAGAGCTTTACAAGCATTAGGATTATATAGACAAGCTTGTCAAAAATTAACTGATAATTTAATTGATGAGAGTCTAAGTTGTGAGCAGTTAACTTTTGAGCAGATTACTGCTTCATTATCTAACAGTTTAACGCCATTACAACAAGCTGGATGGTTAACTTTAGCACAACTGTTACGTCAACAGGGAGATTTAGACAGTTCTCAAGAGATATTAAATCAGATTTTAGCTCAAGTATCTTCTCGGGCAACAAAAGCATCTATTTTATTCAATATAGGAAAAAGTTTAGAATTACAAAATGATATTCAAGGGGCAAAAGAGATTTATCAGGAAGTTATAATAACAACCACTGATCTTGAAACTAAAGTAAAAAGTCAATTGGCTGAACTCAATTTATTAATTAAGGATAAATCATGGATAGAAGGAGAAGAATTATTAGTTAACATAGAAAATAATTTATCACAATTATCTTTAAATAAAAATAAAGTCGATAGCCAAATTTATTTAGCTAACCTTTTATTAGCATGGAGTCATTTAGCTCATGATTCTAATTCATTGCCATCTTGGCAAAAGATTCAAGATTTATTGCAGAATGCTCAACAAGAAGCTGAAATAATCAACTATGAAAAAGGAATTATTTATACTGTTGGTAATTTAGGAAAACTATATGAGAAACTAGGGATGAGTCAAACTTGTCAATTTATGACCATTCCAGATAATAATCACTCTCAATGCTCAAAAACTCATCATTTTATTGACAATAATCAAATCAATTTAACCAGTCAAGAATTAAATGAAAAAGCTAAACAATTAACCGAACAAGCATTAGTAAAATCTCAAGCCATACAACTTCCTAGTACCACCTATATATTGCAATGGCAGTTAGGAAGAATTTTGTGTCAATTAGAACGTAAAAAAGAGGCTATTTTGGCTTATTTAGAAGCTGTCAAAAATCTTCAAATCTTAACGGTTGATTTAGGGAATAATAGAGAAAATCAATTTTATTTTCAAGAGAAAGTTGAACCTGTTTATCGAGAATTACTGAGTTTATTATTACCTAATAATAATCAAGAACTTATTAACCAAAAAAATTTAGAACAAGCTCGCCAACAAATCGAAGCATTACAAGCAGCACAATTAAATAACTTTTTTAAGGATATTTGTGTTGAAAGTGAGCCAGTTGATATAGCTGAAATCGATCCTCATGCTGCCATTATTTATCCTATCATTTTAAGCGATCGCTTGGCTGTTTTAGTCAGTTTACCGAATCAACTTTTACAAGTTCATATCACACAAATTCCTCAAGAAAAATTAGAAAAACAAGTCCAACAGTTTCGTTATAATATTGTAGTAAGAAGTCAACGAGCATTTTTTGATGATGGGAAAGTTTTATATGAATGGTTAGTTAAACCTTTTCTTGAGAAACTAGAAAAAGCAGATATTAAAACCTTAGTTTTTGTCCAAGACGGAATCTTTAGAAATGCACCGATGAATGCTTTATATGATGGCAAAAACTATCTCATTAAAAACTATCAAGTTGCCTTGAGTCCTGGGTTAACGTTATTATCACCACAACCGCTACAAAACCAAGGATTAAATACACTGTTTGCTGGAGTAACAGAAGAATTTGAGCGAGAGGGTTTAGTCCCTCTATTTTTTGTTCAAAAGGAATTGAAATCAATTCAAAAAAAAGTGCCTAATATGGCTCTACTCAATGAAGAATTTACCTTAAATAATTTACAAACTATCTTAAAAAATAAATTATTTCCTATTGTTCATTTTGCGACTCATGGTCAATTTAGTTCTCAATTTGAACAAACGTTTATCGTTGCTTGGGATAGTTATATTAATGTGTTAGAATTAGAAAAATTATTGAAAGAAAATGATCCTAGAGGCAATAATCCCATTGAATTATTAATCTTAAGTGCTTGTCAAACAGCATCAGGAGACAATGCTGCTGCGTTGGGGTTAGCAGGGTTTGCTGTACGTGCAGGTGCAAGAAGTACCTTAGCTACATTATGGTCGGTTAATGACCAAGGTGCTGCGGTAATTATGGGACAATTTTATAAACAATTATCTACTAATAAATTATCAAAAGCAGAGGCACTAAGACAAGCACAATTAACTATGTTAAAAAACCGTTGGTATAAACATCCTTTTTATTGGTCAGCTTATACTTTAATTGGAAATTGGCTTTAATGGTAGTAGTTTGCCTATTGGTAAGGTACAAACTCTTCTCGTTTTAGGAGTT
The DNA here is from genome assembly GCA_030064955.1 of Crocosphaera sp. Taxonomy (GTDB): domain Bacteria; phylum Cyanobacteriota; class Cyanobacteriia; order Cyanobacteriales; family Microcystaceae; genus Crocosphaera. The sequence goes on along the minus strand of JASJDW010000053.1, from coordinate 8,845 downwards.
CGGAAGTTCGGAAGTTCGGAAGTTCGGAAGTTCAGAAGTTGAATATTAAGTGTACCTCATGAGTTCAGGAAATGCTATAGTAGTTTTCCTATTGGTAAGGTACATTGATAATTTTATATAAAACGTGCTTTTCTAAAGGGTGTCCTTGTGGCAATACAGGGTGATTAAATTCATCAACATAGCGCATACCAATTCGTTCCATAACTGTACGAGAACGGATATTTTCAGGAACAGTAAATGAGACAATTTCAAATAAACCTAGTTCTTTAAATCCATAATCAACAGATGCTTTTGCTCCTTCTGTTGCATAACCTTTACCCCAATAATCGTAAGCCAAACGCCAGCCAATTTCAACACAAGGAGTAAAGAAACTATGGAATTTAGGAATAGATAAACCAATTAATCCAATAAACGTTTTATCCTTAATCAATTCTACTGCAAAAAAACTATATCCATCTTGTTTAAACCCTAATTTTATCCGTTCAACAAAATCATTACTCTCTTGTTTTGATAACAGTTTTGGCATAAATTTCATTACCCTTGGATCTGAATTGAGCTTAAAAAATGGTTCTTTGTCTTCTTCTTTCCACTCTCTTAGTCTAAGTCTTGGTGTTACAATTTCTATCATCATTTTTTCTATAAATAAGTTTAGACAATTAGCTGATTATTCCCCTCCATGATAACCTTTTCTGCTGCTTGGGCAGTTAAAGGTTGAGCAAAGTAATATCCCTGTCCATAGGAACATCCTAATTGCTGTAATTGTTCAAATTGTTCCCTAGTTTCGATTCCTTCTGCAATCACTTCCATGCCAAAATCATTAGCGAGATTAATAATGGTTTGGGTTAATCTCAATTTATCTGTACTTTGGGACATATCTTTAATAAAACTACGATCAATCTTCAAGGTATCAAAAGGAAAGCGATGTAGATAACTTAAGGAGGAGTAACCTGTACCAAAATCATCCATTGATAACTTAATTCCCAAGGCTTTTAATTCGGTTAAAATTGAACGAACTTCTTCTGTATTATTAATAATACAACTTTCTGTAATTTCTAACTTTAAGCAGTGATTATTTATCCCTAATCTTTGTACAGTATTAATGATTTTTTCCACTAGATTCTTTTGTGAAAACTCCTTGGCAGAAAGATTAATACTGATAATAAGTCCTTGAGAATTCTCAGAAAGTTTTTGCCATTCATACATCTGTTGACAACCCTGATTTAAAATCCAGTTACTCAAAGGAATAATTAATCCTGTTTCTTCTGCCATAGGAATAAATTTTCCAGGAGAAATCAAACCTTTTTCGGGATGTCTCCACCTTACTAATGCTTCAAATCCTGTGATTTTTTTGGTATTTAATTCTACAATGGGTTGATACCTAAGTTCAAATTCTTTGCGGTCAATCGCCCGTCTTAAATCATTATCTAATTGCAGACGATTAACAGCTTCAACGTACATTTCTTGCCGAAAAATAGTATAACTTGCTTTATCTTTAATTTTAGCTTGGTGTAAAGCTGCATCAGCATCTCGTAAAATATCCCCAACTTTTTGATAGTTAGAATCACTTACAGTAATACCAATACTAGCACTACTATAAACTTCATAACTATTCAATTTAAAAGGACGAGCAAAATCTTGTTTAATAAAATCAATGATTTCTAAAGTATGATCTAAGTTACCCAGATGATTCAAAATAATTCCAAATTCATCTCCTCCCAATCGCGCTAAAATGTCTTGAGAATGGAGATACTTTTTTAATCGTTTCCCAATTTGAATTAAAAGCTCATCCCCCATTAAATGTCCATAACTATTGTTAATTAATTTGAATTGATCCAAATCTAATATGAGAACAGTAAAAGAAAAATTGTTATTTTCATGGGCTTTTTGTAGAGATTTTTCCAGTTCCTCTGAAAATAGTCTTCGGTTAGGTAAGCCTGTTAATTTATCATGACGAAGATCATAGTTTAATTGATATTCATTATCTTTAATTAATTGCTCAATTCTTTTTTCTTGACTAATATTTTTAGCTATACAGATAATAGCCATGATCTTTTCGTTTTCATCGTAAATTAAGTGACTAGACAGAAGCACTTCAACTTTTTCTCCATTTTTTTTGAGATAAGTCGCCTCTATTGTTTGTTTTACACTATTTCCAATGGTGGATAAATCATAACTCTCATTATCTAAAATATTGATAATAGATTGATTAATTAATTCATTTTCTTCATAACCTAATAAACTCAAAATAGATTGATTAGCCATTAAAATCTGATGATTTTTATTCAGCAAGATCACACTATCATTCATTGTATTGAGAATGGTTTGTATCCAGATGCAAGCAATAGAAGTTAAGGCAGGAAACTGTTGATTGAGTTGTGCTAATGCAAAGGAAAAATCGTTTTTATTTTGATAAGACTTATTCATGCTCGTTATCTCTTAATAATCTCAGCAAGGTCAATCAGAAGATTTAACTTAATCGTAATAACAGAAAAAACATAGCACTACAAAAAAGAGTTAGGATATATAGACTTTGGTTATAAGGAACACAGGAGCATAAAAATATCCGATCTGAATCCATAGTGCTATAGTGTTAAACCTTCTAAATTTAGTGTATAAATTAGGAAATAACTTGTCTGTGAGAAAATAGAATCAAATGTGATCTATTATCTATTCTCAAACACTGAAAAATGTTATCTGAAGAAGAAGCCTTTACCTTAGTAGAAACGATCCTTAAACCTCACTGTCTCAATGATGTTCAAACATTAGTATTTCGTCAGTGTTGGTTAGGGAAAACTTATCAAATGATTGCAGAAGAAAATGGCTATGATCCTGATTATATCAGAGTTGTCGGTTCTCGACTTTGGCAATCACTCTCAGACATTTTAGGCATAAAGATCACCAAAAGTAACCTCCGTACCGCCCTAAGACAATCTCTGAACAAAACACCGTCCCTATCTATCAGTGCATTGAATCAATTGCCTTTTCCTGATGGAACAGTCCCACTCAATTCTCCATTGTATATAGAACGTTATCCCATTGAACAGCGCGCTTATGCTGAAATTATCAAACCAGCAGCCTTGTTACGGATTAAAGCCCCAACTAAAATGGGAAAAACCTCTTTAATGTTAAGAATTTTAGCATTTGCTGAAAAAAATGAATACCATACGGTGCGTTTAAACTTACAACAAGCAGATAACACTTTATTTACCGATTTAGATCGGTTTCTGCGTTGGATTTGTGCTAATATTGCTCGACAGTTAGACAAAGATCCCAGACTGGATGACTATTGGGATGAAGAGTTAGGGAGTAAAGTTAGCTGTACTGCTTATTTACAAGGTTATATTTTGGAATCCTTGGATAAACCCTTAGTTTTAGCCATAGATGAAGTGAATCATCTCTTTGAATATGGACAGGTTGCTCAGGAATTTTTACCCCTCTTACGTTTTTGGCATGAAGAAGGCAATAATATTGATATTTGGCAGAATTTACGCTTAATTATCGTTCATTCTACGGAAATTTATATCCCCCTAAAATTCCAGCAATCTCCTTTTAATGTTGGTATTCCCATCCAATTACCTGAATTTACCTTAAAACAAGTGGAAACCTTGGCAACGTTGCATTCTCTCTCCAGTCTTATTGATCATGAAGAAAATGAACCCTTAAAAGACTTAATGAAGATGGTAGGGGGACATCCCTATTTAATTCGTCTTGCTTTTTATCATCTCTATCAAGATGACATAACGATGAAACAACTGTTAGAAGAAGCACCAAACCCCACCGGTATTTATCATCATCACCTGCAAAACCATCTAATTACTTTACAAAAAAATCCCGATCTCGCTTCTGCTTTTGCTAAAGTAATACAAGTCAAAGAACCCATACAATTAGAAACGATTATCGCTTATAAATTAGCCAGTATGGGGTTAGTTAAATTGCAGGGTAAAGAAGTATTTCCTAGTTGTCAACTCTATTGTTTATACTTTTCTAGTTTCTTAGCAAACTAAGTTAAGTACCTTGAAACAAATCAACGTTACAGAAGTATCATTTAATCTTTCAATCTTTAGCTATATCAACTAAAATAAGCACAGAGTGTAGTATACTTATACTAAATAGTTTGAAAGTCTATTCTAAAAAACTTATTATTATGTTTAGAAGCACTCAGACTTGAGATCATTTAGTATAATAGAGAGTTTAAATTAAAAAACTATCATGTCCACCGCTCGCCATATCCTAGCACTTCTAAGAAGTCATCTAGAAGGAGAGGAACAGCAATTTTATTCTGCTGCTCTACAGATGGCTGCACATGAAGCTAGACTTGGACATGGTAAATTAGCCCAAGAAATTCGAGAATTAATAGACCAGGCAAAAGCTCGTAAATCAGTTATACAAAGGACATCTGACCCTATCCCCTTAGTACAACCTAAAGGAGATTTAGCAAACCTTGTTTCCGTGAGATATCCTGATACGAGGCTGTCCGATATGATTTTGCCTTCTGAACTAGCTGTTAGATTAAAACGAGTGTTAACGGAGCAAAGACAAGGAAAACGGCTACGAGAACATAATCTTACACCTCGTCGTAAATTATTATTAGTGGGGCCTCCTGGTTCGGGAAAAACCATGACAGCAGCAGCCTTAGCAGGAGAGCTTCAATTACCTTTATTTACCACCTTATATGACAGTCTTATTGGTAAATATATGGGAGAAACCGCTAGTCGATTGAAACTCATTTTTGAGGCAATGACAATGACAAAAGGAGTCTATTTTTTTGATGAATTTGATGCCATTGGTACGCAACGTCAAAATATGAATGATGTAGGAGAAATTAGACGGATTCTTAACTCGTTTTTGATGCTTCTAGAAAACGATCAAGGAGAAAGTCTAATTATTGCAGCGACTAACCATCCTAACTTACTAGATAAAGCTCTTTTTAGAAGATTTGATGATGTCATAAAATATAAGTTACCTGATTCAGACATTATCCGTGAACTGATTCAAACTCGTTTAATAAGTTTTGAAATTGAATGGAAAGATTGGTCAAAAATTATAGAGAAAGCAACGGGACTTGCTCAGGCTGAAATTGTAAGAGCAACAGATGAAGCAGCAAAGCAGGCAGTCTTATCAAACAGTGGCAAAGTTAGTGAAAAATCCCTAATTTCAGCTATTATGGAACGTAAAGAGATGAGTTTCGATGACTAAAGACAATTAATAGAATGGCAAAATACTCTCGCAATCTTGCTCACCTATATCTACGCAACCATGGTAAAAAGGCAAAATATACAAATTCGGATGAAGAATATACACCATTACCTCTTCGTCGCAATCGTCAAAAACACGCTGAAAAGTTAGAACGTGCAGTTAGTAAAGCTATTAAAAAAGCTCGTCAACAGTTAAAATCTCGTGCATCACAGATTGCTGTTGGTAAACCTGGATTTTATTTAGAATTTGAGATCAATAAAGATACAACAAATGTCTTTGAGATACTAGAGAATCAAGATAGAAAGATTGAGCTTATTTCAGTTCAAGAACAAGATACCATCATTAAAGCTATTGTTTTTATTCCAAAAGTAGCCATCAATTTTTTCCCAATAAAAATTGACCAATATCGTGATAGTAACAAACCATTGACAATAAACATTATTTATAACAAATTGAAGAATTTTATTTTGATTTTCATCAAGAAATTATCAAACTCAATAGAAGAAATGAGTTATCCTGTACCTCCTGTACTCGCTTTTGCCCCTTCATTAAGTTCCTTACCCTATTCTATGTTTCGAGCATTTCGAGAAACTCAAAGTGAGATTGAAATAAAAAAACGTAATTTTGAAGCTTTAATAACGAGAATAGAAAATATTAAAATTGCCACAGTTGAATCATTATTTACTGATAATCTTGACTTGTTTCCTCAAAATAGACAAGCAATTTGGTGGGAAGTTTGGTTACGTCGTGATCAATTAGAGAACTTTCAAGCTATCACGCAAAGATTAGAAATTCCTACTAAATCAGAAATAAAGTTTCCAGAAAGAATTGTTGTCTTAGTAATGGCTAACGTAGAAGCAATGGAACAAGTCATTAAAAATTCTGATACTATTGCTGAATTACGAATTGCTAAAGATACTCCCTCCTTTTTTCTTGAAATGGGATTAATTGAGCAGCAACAATGGATAAGAGATTTAGAGAATAGACTTGAATTATTGAGATATGATATTGATATTAGAGATGATGCTGTTGCGGTATGTTTGCTTGATACGGGAGTTAATTGGAGGCATCAACTTATCAAAAAAGGTCTTGATACTGCTGACTTATATACCTGTGAGCCAAATTGGGAAACAAATGATCATAATGGACACGGAACTCAAATGGCTGGATTGGTTCTTTATTCTGACTTATTTGACGCTTTAACATCTTCTGAATATATAACCCTTGCTCACTGTTTGGAATCAGTTAAAATTCTTCCCCCTGTTGGAAAAAATGATCCCGAATTATATGGAGCAATTACAGAACAAGGGGTATTTCTTCCCGAAATTCAAAACCCAATAAGAAAACGAATTTTTTGTATGGCAATAACAAGTCCTAAACCTTCTCCGAATTATGGGACTCCTTCATCTTGGTCAGCAGCAATTGATCAACTTTGTTTTGGTGAAGATAATTATAAAAGATTGATGATCATTTCGGCAGGAAATATTCGAGATGATATATATGCTTCTGATTATCTTAATATTAATGATACAGAAACAATTGAAAACCCTGCACAAGCTTGGAATGCTCTAATTGTTGGAGCTTATACAGAAAAAATTAATATTACTCATCCTGACTTTAACGGTTGGCAAGCTGTTGCACCATGTGGTGATTTATCTCCTAGAAGTCGCACTTCTGTTTCTTGGGAAAATCAATGGCCAATTCGTCCTGATGTTGTTTTTGAAGGGGGAAATTGTGCTTCTGACGGAGAAAATTCAGTAGAAAATATTGATGATTTATCTATTTTAACGACTTATCATCGTCCCGAAAGAAGATTATTTGAAAGAATGTCAGACACCAGTTGTGCCACTGCATTAGCAAGTTATATGGCTGCGCGAATATTAGCAGAAAAACCGAACTATTGGCCAGAAACAATCCGCGCTTTAATTGTACATTCAGCAGAATGGACACCAGCAATGCAAGAGCATTTTGAGTCAGCTTCTTCTCAAAGAAAAAAAGCTTCTATTATTCGTCGATATGGTTATGGTGTTCCTGACTTAGAAAGAGCTTTAAAAAGTGCTAATAATGACTTAACCTTAATTATTGAAGATCAAGTGAAACCATTTGTTAAAGGATCAAGTAAGATTAAAACTAATGAAATGAATTTTCATAATTTACCTTGGCCAACCGAAAAATTACAAGAATTAGGAGAAACGAATGTAGAATTAAAAGTGACATTATCTTACTTCATTGAACCTAATCCTGGTGAACGTGGTTATGAAAAGAAGCACAGCTATGCTTCACATGGGTTAAGGTTTAAAGTCAAAAGACCATTAGAAAGTAATACACAATTTCAGAAAAGAATTAATCAAGCAATGAGAGAAAAAGATGAAAAAATTTCAAGCAGTGGAGAGAATGATAACTGGTTTCTGGGTGAAAATTTAAGAAATAAAGGCTCATTACATTCTGATAGATGGACTGGAAGTGCTGTTGAATTAGCATCAAGAAAAATGATTGGAGTTTTTCCTATTGGTGGATGGTGGAAAGAAAAGGGTTATCTTGAACGTTATGATCAAACTGTTCGTTATTCATTAATTATTACTATTAGAGTTCCAGAAATTGAATGTGATATTTATACCCCTGTATCTAATGAAATTGAAGTATCTCAGGAAATTGAAAATAAACAAGATATTGTCACAGTAACAGAAATCGAAAACTAACTTGTCAATATTACCTTTTTTCTTCCAATGTAAAAAAATGCTCATCTTGCCTTATTATTAAGTAAAGTTCTTACCGATTGTTTTATGTCATTAATTAAAACTTATTTAAAGTGGATAATACTAGGGATTACCGTATTTTTTATTGTTTCTACTTTTAGAAATCATTGGCAAGCAGTTACAGAAATCAAGATTAATCCTCAAGGATGGTTATTTATATGTTTAGCCTTAACTATCACTTTATTGGCACATATTTGGTCTGCTTTTGTTTGGATAAGAATACTGCAATTATTTAAGCAAACTTGTTCTTATCAATGGGGTTTAAAAATTTATTTAGTGACTAATATTTATAAATATTTACCTGGAAATGTCGGTCATTTTTATGGTCGAATTTCTGCCGTTTCTAAACAAGGAGTTTCCCTATCTGTTGCTAGTTTAAGTGTGTTATTAGAACCCTTATTAATGGCTGCTGCTGCCTTATTTATTGCTTTATTAAGTCATAGTATTGGTATCATTGAAACTACGAAAAATTTTAACATATTATTTTTACAATGTTGTCTTTTAATTAGTGTCTTAGTTGGAATTCATCCCATTATTATTAATGGCGTGCTTCGCTTTGTGAAAAAGCTAAAATCCAAGGAAAATAAAGAGAAAGAAACTATTTATCTAGAGAAATATCCTGGTATGATTTTAGTGGGTGAAATTATCTTTCTATTATTAAGGGGATTAGGATTTATTTTAGCTTTAATGGCATTTATATCTATTAGCTTTCAACAACTACCAATTATTATTAGTGCCTTTAGTTTCGCTTGGTTACTAGGTTTAGTGATTCCAGGTGCGCCTGGTGGTTTGGGGGTGTTTGAAGCCACAATTATTGCTTTACTAGAAACCTCATCCTTACCCATTGAAATCGTTTTAACCACCATTGCTATCTTCAGAATTATTAGTATTTT
>JASJDW010000007.1 GCA_030064955.1 Crocosphaera sp. | reverse complement strand
TATAGCATTTCCTGGACTCATGAGGTACACCTAATATGAAATCCTGTTGAATACCATACGTTAAGATAAGGTGAGCAGAGGAGGCAGGGTAAGATTGATTTACAGTAGGAATTTTAACGTCGAGTGATTAAGCGAATTTAATATAATATTCAACTTCTGAACTTCTGAACTCCCGAACTCCTAAAACTAGAAAAGTTTGTACCGTTCGGAGTCGCGCTCACGGCGAAACCTTACAAGTATGGGAACTGCTATATTATCCCCATTAGTGAAAGATAACTCTAAACAAATGTCCCAGAAAACTTGGTTAGGAATTGATCCAGGATTAGCAATAGTCGGATGGGCAATCTTACAAGAAAATGAGCAACAACTTCCTTTAATTATTGATTATGGAACCATTGAAACCCATAAACAATTATCTACCTCCCAAAGACTCTTAGAAATAGAAGAAGATTTAAAAGAATTACTAACAGAATTTAACCCCCAAGGAATTGCCATCGAAATGCCCTTTTTTAACCGTACTATTAAAGCAGCAGGAGGGGTTATGCAAGCGTTAGGGGTAATTAATTTAGTTTGCTATCGAGAAGCTAATATTGAGCCTATTTTTCTTCATCAGGCTAGTTGGAAATGCCATTTAGGAGATGGGAAAGCGAACAAAAAAGAAGTGGCTCAAATGATTGCAACTTTGTTCAATTTAGATAAATTACCCATTGATGATAGTGTCGATGCGATCGCTATTGCCTATGCAGGATTATGTGGTTTAAGGAATAATATTTAGGGATAAAAACACAGTTGAGGTAATCCTAGGGTTTCTTCCCATCCCATCATAATGTTAAGACATTGTACTGCTTGTCCCGCTTGTCCTTTGACAAGGTTATCAATAGCAGACAAAACAATCACGCGATCGGTACGGGGATCGGTTTCGATGCCAAGGTAACACAAATTAGTTCCACAAGCCCATTTTGTTTGCGGATAAACCCCGTTAGGCAAAATTTTGACAAAAGGAGAGGAACGATAAAACGCACTGTAAATAGTCAATAAATCGTCTCTGACAAGACCTGGATCTCTCAGGGTGGCATAAACCGTTGAGAGAATACCCCGAACCATTGGCAATAAATGGGGAGTAAATTGTACTCTGACTTCATGACCAGCTAAATCAGAACAAACTTGCTCTATTTCTGGAGTATGACGATGTTTAGCCACACCATAAGCACCAAAAGAGCCTTCTGCTTCTGCTAATAAAAGATGGGTTTTTGCTTGTCTTCCCCCTCCAGAGGTTCCTGACTTAGCATCAATAATGGTGGTTTCGGGTAAGATTAATCCTTGTTTGAGTAAGGGAGACAAGGCCATTAAACTTGCTGTGGGATAACAACCTGGACATCCGATTAAAGAAGCGGATTTAATTTCGTCGCGGTATAATTCTGGGAGGCCATATACGGCTGTTTTTGCTATTTCTAGGTCGCTACGATCTTTGTTGTACCAACTGCTATAGGTTTGTAAATTTTTGAAGCGATAATCCGCTGATAAGTCTAATACTTTACATCCTTTTTCAATTAATGGAGGAGCTAGATCGCAAGCAAGACCATTGGGTAGTCCTAAAAATACCACCTGACAACGGGAAGCGATAACATCGACATCAATGGGTTCAATGCTTAAATCCACTGCATGGCCTAAATGGGGATATAATTCAGAGTAAGCAAGACCAGCACTACCTTTTCCCCCTAAATAAACAATATCGACTAAGGGATGTTCTTGCAAGAGTCTAACCAATTGGACTCCACCATATCCTGAAGCACCAATAATTCCCACTGATATTTTGTCTGACTCACCCATATCGATTAATTCCTAATCAAATGTCTTATTAATACTGGCATTGACCGCATTGTAGTCTTAAAACAGGGCTTTGAATCAAAAGCTTTTGTAAAGTTAAGCAACAATAGCGCAGTTTTCATTCTCAATTCTCCCCGCACTTACCACCCCCAACTTCTTGAGTCCCCTTTCAATGATCTTAACGAGCTCAGCAATAAAAGTTTCCAGGTTGAGGTAGCCACAATGCTAGAAGATGCACCCACTAAGATGCCATTTCCTCCTAAAGTTGCCCCAAACATCATGGCATAAAATAAGGGTAAAACTTCGGGAGGTAACTGACCAGAAAAATATTTAGAATTATCCCTTTCTAGCTGACTTTTCCTTACTATATTTATTACTCGAACTGTGTTGATTTGTCAAGGGTTTGATCCTAACTGAACCATATTTACTGGGTTGAATAACAGATATAGCAATCAGTTGTCAGTTGTGAGAATTAAGTCTGAGTATCAGGGAACAGGGAACAGGGAACGGGGAATAGATAGCAAAAAGGATATCTCATGAATCATTTCTGATTGCTATATGATGTAAATTTTTTATAAAAAGTTAATGATTGAAGTCTTGTTATATAATTAAAAAGAACCACTCGTTATAAGATATTTAAACTAAATCAAGACTTAACTTATAAATTAATCAATTTTATTTTATGCCCCTTCCTCGTTTAATTATTTTAATTCTTGGCTTAAGTCTAATTTTTGGATTAATTATTTGGTTAATTAATTCAATCTATCGCCTTTATATATCAATTTCGTTCACAGCACCTTTATTAGCTAATTTCCTCATTTTTCTAATTATGGGATTATTAGGATTACTAATTTACGCCTTTATTTATTATTTTAATATTTTCTCTTCTCGTAAATCTATTCGTCGTCGTAATAAATATCAGAGGAACCTAAAACTACCAGAACAAAAAAATGAAGCAGCCCAAGAAAACTTAAACGCAATTCGTCGTCAACTGGAAACCATTCAAGATAAAGTAGCACAAAAAGCCCTATTAAATCGTTCCCAAGAAATTGCTGAAAATTTAAACAGAGGAGAACTAAAAGTGGTTATTTTCGGTACAGGATCAGCGGGAAAAACCTCTTTAGTTAATGCTTTATTAGGGGAAATTGTGGGTAAAGTTAAAGCAACGATGGGAACCACAAAAATAGGAGAAACTTATCGTCTGAAATTAAAAGGCTTATCTAGGGAAATTTTAATTACAGATACCCCCGGTATTCTTGAAGCAGGGATAGAAGGAACAGAAAGAGAAACCTTAGCTAGACAGTTAGCCACTGAAGCAGATTTATTATTATTTGTAGTGGACAATGATTTAAGACAATCGGAATATAAACCCTTACAAATTTTAGTGGATATTGGTAAGCGATCGCTTCTAATTTTTAATAAAATCGATCTCTATACAAAAGAAGAAGAAACACAAATTCTGCAACAACTCAGAGAAAGAGTTCAATCATTTATCCCTAAACAAGATGTAATTTCCGTTGCAGCAAGTCCCCAAGCTTTTCCCTCAGAAACTGGGCAAATCATACAACCTTCTCCTGATATTTTACCTTTAATTAAACGACTCGCAACTATTTTAAGAGCAGAAGGAGAAGACTTAATTGCTGATAACATTTTATTACAATCACAACGGTTAGGAGAAGAAGCAAGAAAACTCATTGATCGCCAACGAAAACGACAAAGTGATAAAATAATTGAGCGTTATCAATGGATCAGTGCAGGGGTAATTGCTGTTACTCCCTTACCAGTGGTAGATATGTTAGCAACCGCAGCAGTTAACGCCCAAATGGTAATGGAAATAGGCAAAGTTTATGGCTGTGAAATTAATAGCGATCGCGGTAAAGAATTAGCTTTATCTTTAGGGAAAACTTTAGTCAGTTTAGGGGTTGTTAAAGGGGCTATTGATCTGTTAGGAAAAGCCTTACAATTAAACGTAGCAACCTATGTGGTGGGTAAAGTAATTCAAGGCGTAACCGCTGCTTATTTAAGCCGTATCGCAGGGAAAAGTTTTGTAGAATATTTCCGTCAGGATCAAGACTGGGGTGATGGAGGAATGACAGAAGTGGTACAAAGACAGTTTCAATTGAGTCGAAAAGATGAATTTCTCAAAGCTTTTGTTAAAGATGCGATTACAAAAGTTGTGCAACCTTTATCAGACAGTTGGGAAGAAGACACAGAAATCACACAACCTCTAAAACAACCACCCCTGCAACAAGAAGCTGTGTTAGAAGAAGAGGAAGATGATTGGTAGAACTTTGCATTGAAAACCAATTCCTTCAAAACCCTTATTGAGTATTTTAGTACAAATGCTCACGTCTTTTCTCTCCCACACCCTACACCCCAAGCTAGATATCTCTAGTTATTTTTGAGAACTGGTATGAGTTACATTTAATCAAAATTTGATATAAGATCAGTGAATAGACCTATGATATATCAGGAAAATCGTTCATTATGGATACTGCCATCACTCAATTAATTTTTCAAACCCTCAGCGCATTTCTTAACATCTATTTGGTATTAATCTTTATCCGTATTCTTTTATCATGGTTTCAAACCGCTGAATGGGCTTATAATGCCATGTCTTTTTTAAGTCCCATTACTGACCCTTATCTTAACATTTTTCGTTCCTTTATCCCCCCATTAGGTGGCATCGATTTTTCTGCTATTTTGGCAATTTTAGCTTTACAATTTCTTTCTACGATGATCGATAACCTATATATGTCAAGTATGACAGGATTTTAAATGATAGGAAAAATACCCCATCCGCGTCGTGGTGGGGCATTTTTTTCTTAAAAAATAGGGGTGACTTTTGTAGTAAACCCAGAAGCTTTAAACTTCTTTAATTTCAAGGGAGTAGGTTGATTCGCTGGAACCGTAATTCTTACCTCAAATTCACTTACTCCTGGGGGAACTTCTGCAATAGAACCCACACGACTTCTATTTTGTAAAGCAGGTTCATTATTAGCATCTAAAATTCGTCCAAATACATCAGCATCATAAACCGTTTTACCAGATGTATTTTTAGCTTTTCCTGTAATAATATAACAGTCAGCCGGCAAGCTTGACCCCCCACTGGTAACATTTCCTTCTGCTAATTCTGGAGGACAATCTTTATAGGAGACATCGAATAAATTAATATTAGTTAAAGCCAATGCTGGTTGACTCCATAAACTGGTGAATAAGGAGAATATACTCCCCATTATCAGGGCGATCGCATAAGTTTTTATAGATTGTAACATTAATCATTTCCTCAACTTGTGGTTTTAAGGTAATAAGATATTCTCTGTTATTATCATAACAAGATAGGTTATGTAAATTAACAAAATTGTCTTAATATTTCCCAATTACTAAAAAGTTTGTTCTCCCTTCATTCTTTTTAAGACTTTCAATTGTCATCCTTTAATTCATCAAGTCGGGCTAAAATTTCTTGACTATGAATTGCTGGTCTAACCCCTAAAAATCTCTCTTTTAAAATACCATTAGGATCGATTAAATAAGTATGACGTAAAGACATTCCCGTTAAAAAAGATCCATAGGTTTTACTCACTTCTCCAGTGGTATCTGCTAATAAAGGAAACTTCAAACCCTCCGCATCACAAAACTCTCGATGAGAATCAACATTATCCACACTTACCCCTAAAATTTGAGTATTTTGAGCCTCATATTTAGGTAAATCTTGTTGAAAACGACGGGCTTCTAAGGTACAACCTGGGGTAAAATCTTTAGGATAGAAATATAATACCACCCACTGTCCTTGATAATCTGATAAAGAAATTTCTCCGTCTCCTGTATTGGTTGGTAAGGTAAAATTAGGAACAGGTTCATTTAAAGGAAGTTGTGGTCCTCCTAACGCTAATGCAGGGGTTTGAGTGCCACAAAAAATAATAGCGATCGCTAATAATATAGCTAAAATTTGACGGCGCAACATGACATTTCTCTCCTTCTTTATTTTCTACTTTACATAAGTTTACAATAAATGTCATTAAGAATGAAACCGTTATGAGTGAGTTCTTTAAACAAAACATTAAGTAGGGTGGGTTAGACGGCTATAATTCAGCTTATAAGAAGAAGATAACAATCTCTCGTAACCCACCATTTTAGTTAAAACAATCCACTACAGTTCTAAACTCACGTTTAGTTAGAGTATGAAACTTTAAGTTAAGTAGATAAACTTATATCAATGTAAAGAGTATATTTTTTAGTCTGAATAAGCAATTATACTATCAGTAGAGACAAGATAATTTATTGCTGACTGTAATAGCTGGCGCGAGTTTGTTTTCAAGGAGGTGTTAATTACCGATAAATTTGTTGATGCTTGACCTTTTAAAACTGCTTGAGTCAAATTAATCTTGGGAGGCAAAATTTATGTCTGCTGGAATGATAGGATTTCATATTGTTAATGTAGTTCTCAATTTAATCAATAGTCAGTTGGTCAGAGAAGCAACAGAAAGACTAGAAGACAAGCGGTTGGAATTCCAAAAATGGCAACAATCAAATAATCATAAATTTCAACGAGAACAATTTGAAAAGCAGAAAGAACTTCAGTTTAAGTTAGCAGAAGACAATCGAAAAGCTAAATTAGAATTAGCAAAAAAACAGCGAGAAACTCAATTAGAATTATTAGAAAAACAAAGAGAAACCCAAGTATATTTAGAAGAACTGAGGGAAGTTTCTCAAAATTGGCCACTGAGAACACTCCGTCCTGCTAGTATTCTTAAAGCTCATCAACATGATACTTTTAGTCCTCTTCGTCTTATTCCTATTCCTCCTATAGTAGATTATGATAGTTTTGGAACAGTCAATAAAAGTTTCCCCAACATTGAAGAAGGATTAGCCCAAGGTTTGCGAGAATTTCTCAGTAAATATTATTCTCATAATAATATAGAAAGGCCAGTTGAACTTTTAGATGGTGCTTGGGATAGTAAACGTTATCATGGCGGTTCTGTAATTGGACTTTTACATGGGTGGTTAAAATCAGAACCAATTTTAATTTTAGAGTCGGTTATTGATGGCAATCATCTACATTTTCGCTTTGCCTATTGGGGACAAGGACAAAAACAATATTCTTATCAATCTCTGATAACAAATTTACCCTATCGAGAAATTGTTTATGAATCAGTAAAATCTCGTGCTTTGAAATGGAAAGAAACACAAACCAAGCTGGAAAAATTAGGCAAATCCCCTGAAGAGATTAATCGTTTAGGGGAAGATAATGTTACTAATCTCAAAATCTTAGAACAGGAAGAAGAATATCGTCGACTGGGGTTTGAGCTTCAAGAGTTAGATTTGCAAAAAAACTATAAAGTTAACGAACAGGATTTAAAATATCTTTGTCAGTTTCTGGCGAACTGCCATTGTTTAGTCGCAGGGTTTATTGCTGATATCCACTATCTAATTCAAAACAATGTTCCACCTTTATTACCTAAGTGGCTTCCAGAGTTAATACAAAACTGCTATCATCCTCAGTTACTCGAAAGCATTACGCAAGGCTATCGTCAAGTTTATCAAGCTGTGGAAAATGAACGCCCTGCTTGGATACCTGAGTTGGCGTTAGATTTAGCCAATAGTCTTAAATATTTGCCTGATAAATCTTGGGCAAAAGAACAAGTTAAGTCTTCGATTCAATCTTGGTTACGAGTACGGGGAGTGACCCCACCAGAAGGAATGGAAGAGGCGATTTCTGCGATGAAGTCGGTGATAAGTTGGGAGGATAAGGAATATTACACTGCCTTGCATAATTGTTTGAGGGAGGTTGAGGAAAGTCTCGCCAGTCAAGTTAAAGGTTTGCCCATTCTCAAAAGTCTCACAACAGGAGTTGACTACACTAAACTTCATGACCTCCTCGTAGCAGGAAAATGGCAAGAAGCTGACTTTGAAACTGTTAATGTCATGCTTCAAGCAGCTAACCGTGTCTCTGAGGGACACTTAAGGGTTGAAGATATTGATAACTTCCCTTGTGATGACCTCCGCATTATTGATCAACTCTGGGTACATTACAGTAAGGGAAAATTTGGCTTCAGTGTTCTTAAAAAAATCTATGTGGATGAACTTGGTGGAACAAGGGTTTATAATAAGGAAGTGTGGCAAAAATTCTGCGATCGCGTCGGTTGGAGAAAAGAAGGCAGCTATGTAAGTTACTCAGACCTCACCTTTGAATTACAAGACACTACACCAGTAGGACATCTCCCCACTGGTGTGAAAGAGGTTGATGATTCGGGGATAGTTTGGTTTGTTGTGGAGAGGATAGGATTTTGGGGTTTGGTGTTCTGTCGCGCAGAGACTTGTAAACTGTAGTGTGACTCGTTGATTAGAAATCAGCCTTATTTCTTCATAAAATAAACTTTGAGTGATTAGTTAACTGATAAGAAGAAGAGAAATACCTAACAGAAAAGCACCTGGGAGTCTTGCCGTGTTTCGACCCCAAGTGCTTTTCTAGGTACTCACTCACACCACAAAAAACCGATTAATAATCGATTTACAACAAGCATAAAATTATCACTTTTCAGATTCAAGAGATGATGGACACTTTGATAAGTGTCACAAAAAATCCCTTTGAGGGAGGCAGGAGTTGAAAGGCTCCGAGGCAGGAGGTTAGAAATTGGAAAAGGATTCTAATATGAAATCCGCTTAATCATTCGACGTTAAAATTCCTACTGTAAATCAATCTTCCCCCGCCTCCTGGATCTCCCTCTGCTTCCTTTGACAACTGTTAATAAGCTTACGTTATGGAGGCTATTAAAATTAATTTGTCAAGCACTCTTTACAAACTGTTACATTATTTGTTACATTAATTTATATAGAGAGCAATCAGAGGCAACAACCTATGTACACCACCCAACTTGATAACGGACTCACCAATACCTACGCCGTTGAAACCAAGCCTTACTACGCTGAATTTCCCGCCCCTTACCAACAACGTCGCTACTTAATTCAAGGGGCTGTTGCTGCATTATTTATCACCAGCTTAGTTATTGTTTCTGCGGTGATTAGCTAAGAATTCATCTCTTGCTTGACTAATTTTGGATTTCTCCCGTTTGACCTCAGTATGACTGGGGTTTTTTGCTGTTTCTGTAGCTTATAACTTGAGTTTTATTCTCCTGACTCGGAGACTCCTAAAATCTAGAACCTTCTTAGAAAGGTGCAAGATGTGAGTTAAACGTTACAGTATGTTGAGAAATGTATAAAAATCTACATCTTTGGCCACAAGATGGAGCGAGTCATGATAACTTCTATGGAGACAAGTGAAACAAATGACTTTCCACTTAGGAGGATGGTGTTAATGATGGAAACGGCTAATGTTAATCAGTCTGTTACCCGAGAAAATATGGGAGACTACGTTGCTCAATTACAACTACACATGACACTGCAAGCCAAAAATTTAATTCCTAATTTAACCCAAAGTCCTGATCCTCGGCAGCAGTTACTCCAGGAAACTCAAGCAACGGTTGAAAAGTTAGCTTCCCGAAATGAAGTATCCTTCTAGAAAATAGCCTTTTCGAGATTCCTCACCAACAAAGCTTTTTAATGATCAAAAAAGTTACTGCCTAATTTAACCTCAAAAAAGGCAGAATTTTTTTGTTTAAACCTTGTTATAACTTACTATTGCAAGAGTCCCTATTCTCTAGTGCGTAGGACTACCCATTATAGTTGGGACGTTCATGAGATTCCTCGCTTCCTCGGAATGACAATTAAACATATAAGCAATATCCTAACTAATTTTTGTACTGCTATATAATGAGAGAAAATTTTATAGTTTGCCCTTGTTACAATGAAGATTAATCCAACACTAAAGCTGAGTTTATTGCTATTATTAGTCATATCAGGAGCCGGAACCGCTAGTGCATATATCGCTTATCGAGCGGGAAGTGAAGCCCTTAAAGGAGTCAGTCAACCAGAAAATAACCCTACCAAGAAACTAGCAGAAGGGTCAAAAAAATCCACTGAACCCACTGAATTTAAGCCCATAGATGAAAAAACCATCTTAATTAAAGTTTACAACCATACCCATCAGAAAAACAAAGCAGCAGCCTCTGAAAAAAAACAAGACAAACAAAGCAGCAATACTGAAGACAAAACCAGTCAATTAGCGCAAGATAACCCTCAAACCATAGAATCATCTCTAACGGTGGCTAACTTACCCTTAGGGGTTCAAGATCAAGGGGTAAAGTTAGAAGTAAACGAAGCAACCAATGAGGGAAACACCATTACATTAAAAGTGAATTTACAAAACGAAGGGACCAGTCCAGTTAAATTCCTTTATAGTTTTTTAGAGGTTAAAGATAATCAAGGGCGTTCCTTGAGTGCGATCACAGAAGGGCTTCCTGATGAATTACCCGCCAACAGTGAGAATTTTGTAGGTAAGGTCAGAATTCCTACAGCTTTAGTGGATGATAGTCAAAGTTTATCCTTAAATCTCACAGATTATCCTGATCAAAAACTGAAGCTGAGTATCGCCCAAATTCCTGTTATTCGATAATCTTTGTGATTGTCACACTATCCATATGACCACCCAAGATATTCTAATACGGGCTTTATCAATTCTATTATTGATAGCCATTAACGCCTTTTTTGTCACCGCAGAATTTGCCATGGTTTCAGTAAGGCGATCGCGGGTTAGTCAGTTGGTCAAAGCAGGGGATATTCAGGCACAAACGGTACAATCGTTACAGCGTAGTCTTGATCGCCTTCTTTCCACTACTCAATTAGGCATTACCCTGTCGAGTTTAGCTTTGGGTTGGATAGGAGAAAACACCATGGCCAAATTGGTGATGGAGATATTGTCAAAATTACCGTTATCCCCCCTCCTGGCCAACAGTTTATCTCACAGTATTGCCATTCCCATCGCCTTTTTAACCTTAGCTTACTTACAAATTGTGTTAGGGGAATTGTGTCCTAAGTCAGTGGCGTTGATCTATTCAGAACAATTAGCCCGTTTTTTAGGTCCCTCTATTGGGGTGATTGCCCAAGTGTTTAACCCTTTCATCTGGATTTTAAATCAGTCTACTCGTTACTTATTACGGAGTGTTGGCATTAAATACAATACTAATGGGGGTTATAGTCAAGTGACCCCAGAAGAATTACAATTAATTATTGCAACTGAAGGGGAATCTACTGGTTTAGAAGCCCAAGAACGGGCTTTATTAAAAAACGTTTTTGAATTTGGTGCAGTTACGACTGTAGAAGTGATGGTTCCCCGTACCCAGTTAGTGGCGATCGCCGAAACAGCTACGTTTGAAGAGTTATTGAAAGAAGTGACAGAAACGGGACATTCTCGTTATCCCGTCAAAGGAGACTCTCTTGATGATATTTTAGGCATTATTGATTTTAAAGATTTAGCCCAACCTTTGGCCCAAGGGGAGTTAACCGCAACTTCTTCGTTTCAATCTTGGATCAAACCAGTTAAGTTCGTCTCAGAATCAATGGCCTTAGATGAATTATTAGCATTGATGCAGCGATCGCAACTGAAAATGGTGATGGTGGTGGATGAATTTGGAGGAACATCAGGCTTAATTACCCTACAAGATGTCATTGGAGAGATTTTAGGTAATGATATTGAAGGGATCATTGAAGAAGAAGACACCCTAAAAATTATCGATGAGCATAATTTCTTGATAGAAGCGCAATTGAATCTTGAAGAGTTAAATAATGTTTTAGGTTTAAATTTACCCTTAACTGATGAATATCAAACGTTAGGAGGCTTTTTATTGTATCAGTGGCAAAAAATACCCACCGAAGGAGAAACCTTAAAGTATGAGAATTTATCGTTTACAATTGTTGATTCTGAAGGGCCACGATTAAGACAAATTCATCTGAGGCGACAACCTCTTATAGCTAGTGAACCTTTAGAAGATGAAAATGAGATTGAACCCTTAAATGAGATTGAAGAAAGTAATGAAACGTTAGATGAATAAGTTTAACTACATTATCAACTTTTACTTAATATTGACGTTATTATTTAACAGTTTCTTGGCTCTATTTAATCGATATTTATACAGGAGAGAACGTCTATTTTCTTCCTCTAATTGAGCAATAATATCCTCTTAATTGACTCAAATATTATATTCACATAGATAAAATATGAGCTAAAATGGAATAATGTTATCAATTTATACTTTACCAATGAACATCTCTCTTACCCAACAACAAGAAAATATAATTAAACGTCAAGTTCAAACAGGAAAATATCATTCTCCAGAAGAAGTGATTGAAGTGGCTTTACAGTTGCTGGACGAATACGAACAAACTGACGCAGAATGGATAGAGTATATTAGACAAAAAATAGATGATGCTATTGTTGAATCTGAAAAAAGTCCTCCTGTTGATGGAGAAACTTTTATTAATCAAATTATAGATCGCTTTCAAAACATTCACAAGTAATATCCAATGAGTCGTTATGTCATCAATATCCTAGCTAGTCAGGATCTTAATCAAATAGCTGATTACTTTGCTGATTATAATGTTGAAGCAGGAGAGAAGTTTTTTCAAGAATTTAATAACAAATGTCAACAATTGGTTTTGTTTCCTAAAAGTGGAAAAAGCTATGGTTATATTCATCGTGATTTAAGAGGTTTATCCTTCAAAGATCATATTATTTTTTATCGTATCTTAGGAGAAGATATTGAAATTCTTAGAGTAATTAGTGGTCGTCGTAATTTATCCGCGATGTTTCAGAACTCTGAATGATTTTCTAGTATAATAAATTATCTGAACATCAATATTAAATAAGTAGGGTGGGAAGTGCATCAGCCTACCATATCATTATATTATTCTTGACTAACTATAATTTTATTAACTTCTTGAATATTTAACTCTAATACTTCTGCAATTTGTTCTGCATTTAATCCTAATTTAACTAATCTAGGAATCATTGCTCTTTTCGTTTTCTTTTCTATCGCTTCTTCTATAATTTTATCATCGTTAATAATATCTTCGTTTTCTTCAATATCAGTAGCAGAATTAGGACAAAAATTTAGTCTGTCAACTTGACTACTATTAACAACAATACCATAATTATTTTTACCTATTATTCTCTCAATGGTTGCACGAAAGTTAGACTTATGAATATCTTCTCCTAAAGTATCAGATAGAAGTTGCCAAAGTTTATAAGCTTCATCTTTAACATGACCTTTGCTACAGTTATAATCCTCTGCAATGTTAGCGTATTTTTGACCGTTTAAAACTCCTTTGAGAATAGCGACTTGTAGACTATCAATGTGTTTTCCTGTTGAAGAGAAGATTAACTCATCTAAATAGTTAACTAAATCTTGAGGATTCATGGTTATACTTCAGTCTTTATCGGCTATTATCATCTAAAATCCGTCTTTTGTAAAGATTGTTTAGAAAAGTCCCGTCTTTATTCGACTTCATTAAAGTATTGATATTGAAAATAAGTAACTATGATGAAGTAAAAGAAAAGCAATACAAAGGAGTAAAGTTATAATGTCTAATCCGTTTCTTGTCGCTGGTGTATTTTTAACACTATTACCTGTTTCTGTTCAAGCTATACCTACATCAGACTACGATTATTATGAGTCTAATACACTAGCTCAAGTTAATTGTTCTGCTATTCAAGCTGAAATTAGACAAAAAGAGGCACAGCGAGATCGAGCAGAAAGTATGGCTCAAAGACAAAACGATCCTAATAGGGCGCAAATGTACTTAAATCAAGCTATAGCAGCACAAAATCGTATTGCATATTTAACTGACATGTATATGCAGTATTGTGGTGGAACTCCCGTTCTAAGATATTAATTAAGTGTAATTGCTTATTTTTAGTGCGATCGCATATTTTGTAAGGTGCATTGACGTGAGTGTAATGCGCCTTCTTATTGTAACTTGGGATAAAATTAAAAAATTTAACAATTTCTGACAAAGATGGCGATGATGTACGTTTCTATTTAGAAAAACAACTAACAAAATTACTTATTGAATTGCAACAATCAAGGGAGAATAAAGAATGATGAATCAGTATAGTATGGTTATTCAATGGTCAGAAGAAGATCAATTATTCTTAGTAACCATTCCTGAATTTTCTGAACAGGTTATCATGCCTTGTACTCATGGAAAAACTCGAGAAGAAGCAGAAGCGATTCGTAGCGGAGAAGAAGTAATTGAAATGTATTTAGAAGCATGGAAAGCTGAAGGTCAAACAATTCCTATTAATAAAACAGTTACAGTTTAATCACTTCTATTTTGGATGAACCCAGTCCATAGGGAACTAGATTTACTGTTATGATGGAGAATAGGAGACTCGAACCCCTGACCTCTGCGGTGCGATCGCAGCACTCTACCAACTGAGCTAATTCCCCAAGTTTTCTTACGACCCATAATTATAACATTGAATGCTATTGTTTGTTATTATCTTCAACTTAGTGATTACCTGTATTAACTGTTATCTGGTGTTCAAACTGTGGCAATCATATCTTTCTTTACAGCAGCTTACCTATCAATTAACGGATATTGAACAACAATTGAATAAACTATTGTCTGCGAGTCCTGACCTGATTTTAAGGGGACAACAAAGAACCGCTCAACTCAGAAAATTGTATAAAAAGTTTCTCATGCAATTAGCGATCGCGCAAAAAGTTTTCAGAAGTTTAAAGTTCGTATGGAAAGTATGGTATCGAATCCAGAATTGAACTCTTGAGCCAAAAAATAGAATGATCTCCTCACTCCGATAACAATTTGTAACATAACCCTTAGTCTAGGGAGTCAAGGGGCTTATGATGATGAAGTCCACAATTCAGTTAACAAACAATGACTTGTGCGACTCTATCTTTACTCAGACTTTCAACTCAGAGTAAGATATCATCGATGTACCATTGATTTTTCCTATCTTGTGTACAACAAACTTTAGTCTTTTGTAACAAAAGGAAACAACTCTTATGAAACGATTGTTCGCTTTAATTCTCGTTGCAACCCTGTGGTTTAACTTTGCTCCCACTGCAATGGCCACCTATGATAATTTAACACCTTGTAGTGAAAACCCTGCTTACCAGGAAAAATCCAAAAATTTCCTCAATACCACCGATGATCCTCAGTCGGGTCAAAAACGGGCTGAACGTTATGCAGAAGCATTGTGTGGACCTGAAGGCTATCCTCATCTGATCGCAGATGGTAACTTCTCTCATATTGGAGACTTTACCATTCCTGGTATCCTATTTCTTTATATTGCCGGTTGGATCGGTTGGGTTGGCCGCGCTTATTTAATCGCTATCCGCGATGAAAAAGATGCTGAAATGCAAGAGATCGTCATCAATGTTCCTTTAGCTATCAGCAAAATGTTAACTGGTTTCATGTGGCCTTTAGCAGCGGTTGGAGAATTGACCTCTGGCAAATTAACTGCCAAGGACAAAGAAATTACCGTATCTCCCCGTTAATTAAACACGATTTGCACTTTTTTCATTGATCATTAATTGTTTGGAGAACTAATTCATGGAAGGTTTGACAAAGTTTTTATCCACGGCCCCTGTTTTAATTATGGCCTTATTAACGTTTACCGCAGGGATTTTAATTGAGTTCAATCGTTTCTATCCTGATCTTTTGTTCCATCCTTTAGGATAAAAGATTAATTCATAACTCACTTCTTGATTATTATGAGAGGTTAGCAAACTTTCGTTTTGTTAACCTCTTTTTGAATTATTCACAAACTCATCAAACCCTTCTCCAGCTTACTCAAGATGTGAGTATAGGCAAATTAACGAATAAAAGTTGAATTCAAAGCAGTATTATGGCATTCTTGGATTAATGATTCTCAAGCTGATGAAGAAGGAAAAATTTTTATAGTTCCCTAACTTTACATAATGGTAGTTTTGGTAGTGAAGATAATCCTAATATTACTCCACCTATTTGAAAAGCTACTAATCTTATTTATATGATCAATAAAACCTTGATCACAATCTAAATCTAATTAACCCTTTCTTTATTAGCTAGACATCAGATGCTTGATACTTGTAGTAAGAATTTAGAGGTTCTTCCTACAAATGCGAAAGTTTCTAAAAATGCAAAAATTGAGAGAAGAAAGCCATGTCTACTAGTCCTAAAGATACGTTTCAATGGGTTGATCCAAAAGAACGCTATCCTGGCGCACCGCCTTATGTTGTTGGACTTCCTAAAGGGGAAGGATTTAATGCTTTTAAGATTTTATGGTTTGATTTGACAGCCCTTAAGTCTGTTTTAATTTTAATTATTACTCAACTGTTTCATGTTTTGGGTTATTTAACTCAACATGGACTTGACTTTAAAGGGGTTGCTGATTTAAACTTACTCACAATTTTAGCCCCTACTGATTACTGGGAAAAGTTAACAGATTTATTGCAATTTTTTAAATGGCCAGTCTTACCAAAACCTTTAATTGCTGATCTGTGGGAAGACGATGTAGAATTTGGTCGCCAATTTTTACAAGGTCTAAACCCTGTTTTGATGAGAAAGTGTCAAGCAGAAGATATTGCAGTTGATAGTAAGTTTCCTGTAACAGAAGAGTATTTAAAGCCGTATTTAGGGGATAATTTTTCTTTAAAATCTGCTTTAGAACAAGGTAAACTTTATCTCGTTGATTACGAAATTTTTGAGGATATTATTGATTCGACTCAAGAGGATCAATTGGGACGTTATACTTCTTCTCCTTTGTGTTTATTTTATCTGAATGAGAAAGAAGAATTACTACCTGTTGCCATTAAAGTTAAGCAAAAATATGACCAAGAAAAAGATCCCTATCCTGAAATTTTTACCCCGAAATCATCTAAAGTTGAATGGAAAGCAGCTAAGTTAGCGGTTTCTGCTACTGATATTGCCTATCAAGGAATTATTGCTCACTTACTCGATACCCATTTAGTTATGGAAGTTTGTGCCGTTAGTACCTACCGAACCTTATCCCCTGATCACATTCTTTATCAACTGCTTAAACCTCACTTTTTTCATAATTTAGCCATTAATTATATGGCGCGGTCTGTTTTCTTAGGACGAGGGGGATTTTTTGATTCTACAGGAGCGTTAGGTTATACTAGCTCAAATGAATTATTAAGTCGCGCTTATTGGGGTGAAGGGTTAGTTACAGACTACACAGGAGAACCTTGGGAATTTTATAAAAAAGCCCTACCCTATAGTTTAGAATCCCGCGACGTTCAAGACTTACCTAACTATTACTATAAAGATGATGCTTTGTTAATGTGGGATGCAACCCAAAAATATGTTACTGATGTGATTAAAAATCACTATCAAAATGACCAAGCTGTTGAAAATGATGACAAATTACAAGCTTGGAAAAATGAATTGATTTCTCCCAATGCAGGAACAATTAAGGGTTTACTTCCCCCAGAACAAGCTGATCAATTAACTGGAAAGCTCAATAATGTTGATGATATGATTGAAATTGTCACCACAATGATTTTCCTGGCAACAACTCAACACGCAGCAGTCAACTTTGGACAGTATGATTATGGTGCGTGGGTAGCAAATATGCCTTTTGCTTTGTATCAACCCTTCTCTTCTCTGTATAGTGTTGAGAGTGAAGAAGAACGAGAAAAAGTCTTGTTAAAATGGTTACCAGGACGACAACAAACTATTAAACAAATAGTCTTGGTTAAAGTGTTAACCATTCTTCCTCCTATTACCAGTAAGAGTCTTTTAACCTTACCTAACCCCTTCAAACAAGAGGGTGATAAACAAGCATTTAAAGACTTTCGGAAACAGTTAAAAGAGATTGAATCTCAACTAAAAGAACGGAACAAACAACTGAAACAAGAAGGCAAAACTCCTTATGTCTATTTACAGCCTTCTCGTATTCCCCAAAGTATCGCTATTTAGTTGTTTTAATCATCAATAATACTTTCAAAAGTAGGCGATTTGATAAGATTCGCCTATTTTTTTTAGAAATACAGAAGTACAGAATTAATAAACCTTATCCCTAACTTTCTATCTATTATGTTAACAAACGAATAAAACCTGCTTGTTCAAAATGCTGATCAGTGGTTAACGCTTCGCAAATATTCCACTTTTCCATTAAAATAAAAGACGTACAGTCAACTAATGACCAGGCTTTATCAGGTCGTTTCTTGCATAGTTCCCAAGCAGCAGTATCAGTTACTTTATCAATGTGGAGAATATGAACGTAAGAAACGGTTTTGATAGCATCAACTGTTTCAAAAATACGTGAACGAGGAATTCGGAGTGGACTATTTAGTAAAGCAATCAGTTCAGTGATTACGTAATTTGTTGTCACTATTTTTTTATTTTGTTGAATAGCTAAACGAAAGAATTGATCAGCTTGTGCATGATAAGTTTGAGTTTTTATAAATAGACTTGCCCAACCAGAAGTATCTACAAATAGACTATTCGTCACCCTTTAACTCCTGATCTAAAGCTTGTCTGAGATAATAATCATGATTTTCTGCTAAGTCAGTATTATCTATATCAAGAGATCCAATTAATCTCAAAAGTGGATCTATTTCTGTGTTTTCTAAAGTTTGTGATGGAGATGATTTGTTAAAGTTTTTGGGCAAAACTTCTAAGTTTTTAGTTGTATTATCTAAAATTTCATCAGCTTTACTGATTGATTTACTCTCTGGATCTTGTTCAATTTCAAAGAATGCTGCTAAAATTCCGCCAAACCATCCTAATGTTATAAAAAAAGTGTTTTCAATAATAGAAGGAATTGACCGATCTGGATAAATCAAGATATAAATCAAAATTACTACGAAAGATGAAACACATAACACCATTAATAATCTTTTTATCGTAATAATTAATTTGTTTTTTTGATTATATTGTTCAAGTTTTTGATCTTGTTGTTGATAATTCTCATTTGATCGATTGTTTTCATCAACTAATTTATTCTGTTGTTCTGACCAATCGTAAGATTCATAATAAAATTCATACCGAATAAACTTATCTAAAACATGACTTAGGTTAACCATAATTCACAGTAGCAAAATTTCTTTAATTATTTCTTGTTTATATATTTCATCATAATTCAAAATTATCTAAAAATGATGAGAAGTCTTAATTAATTCAAAAACTTTAACAGCAAGAGCTTGTCCGAATTGACTAATCAAGAAATTTTCGTTAGTATTGTAAATATGCCCCTCCAGGGGATGGGGATACAAGACTGTGCAGGTTGTGTCTAAAAAATTAATGAGGGGGAAGCGTGAGACGACGAGGGAAACTAGAAAGAATATTATTATTTTGCTCCCAAGTCTCCCATTTCTCTTGTCTCCAAAGACTCCCAGCTCCCAAGTCTCCCAGTCTTATCCTTGTCTTAGCTGATAACTTCTCTTAATTGAGCCGTATCGCCAGGGAATATACCCTAAGAAGAAGTTTTGCGATAAGTTAAGTAAAGTAAAGAAAAACTCATAATCTACATAAAGGTTAACAAAACGTTGATTTCTACCCCATCCACAGTCACCAGCCAGCCCTTAAACTCCTCAGAGAACCCCTCTGCGGGTCAAAGGTCTTTTAGTAATCAAACCGTCAAAAATTGGTTAACTTTCCTAGCATCGGGTTTTTTAGTGTCCGTTCCTGTGTTCATAGAAGCCCCGCTAGTGCGTTTTTGTCCTGAAATCAGCGTTATAATGACAGGGGGATGGTTATGGTTAGCCTTTTCCCTGATGAAGCGACCCAACACCCATTTATGGGGAGATTTGTTATTTGGGTTTAGTTGGAGTTGGTTAGCGGGTGCCATCTATTGGGGATGGTTTCGTTGGGAACCCTTAATTCATCTTCCCATTGAATCTATTGGTGTTCCCGTCGCCTTGTGGTGTCTCTGGCGAAGATGGGGACCAGTGGGTAATTTCTTTTACGTTGGTTCACTGTTAGGTACAGCCATCACCGATGCTTACTTTTATCTGACCGGGTTAATTCCCCACTGGCGACAACTGATGCAAGTTGACCCCAGTTTAGCTACCCCCATTTTCCAAGCAGCATTAGAGCAAGTACAAACCCCTTGGGGCATGAGTTGGGCGGTGGTACTGGCTAATGGTCTTTTCGGGATAGGTTTATGGGCGATGCACAAATCAGATCAACATTGGTGGGCATTAGCCGGTGCTGTATTGAGTACAATCTTAGTGGATAGTCTATTTTGGGTTGCGGCCACTTTGGCGTAAGTCGGTACAATGTAATAGGCTATCAGCCCTTGATTGTTGTCCTGCTCCCAACTGGTCGAATGTCTGTGGATAATCTGGCAAACACACCATATCTATTATTAAACACGGCTAAAGGTAAACGCTATTTCCCTTTAGTGGGAAAGAACTATTGGACCATTGGACGAGGAAGAGACAACGATTTTGCCATTGGAGATCATTGTATTTCCCGTAACCATGCCATTTTGCAGTCCACAGAAACGGGAGATTTTTTGTTAATCGATTTAGGCAGTCGCAACGGAACGTTTGTTAATGATCGCCGTGTTGGTATTCCCGTCACCCTTCACAGTGGCGATAAAGTCACTTTTGGTAAAACAGATCTTGCTTTTTATGGGCCGGTTCGCCATCACGATGATGTCACTACTCCAGAGTTGGTTGATCGAGATACGATGGTTTTACATGAGCGTCGCTTAACTTCTGTGATGGTGGTGGATATGAGAAACTTTACCTCTTTAACGCGACAATTAGATGAACAAATCCTGTCATCTTTGATTGGTAATTGGTTTCGTCAAGCAGGGGAGATTATTCGTAACGCCGGAAGTTGGGTTGATAAATATATTGGTGATGCGGTGATGGCCATCTGGTTTCATGGGGAAAATGAAGTGACTCAAGCTGATGTGATACAGATTTTTCAAGCTGTCCAGGATCTCAATCAAATGACCAAAAAGTTAAGTGAAGAATATCCAGTCCCTTTTGAATTAAAGATTGGTGCAGGAATTAATACTGGCTATTCTATGGTGGGTAACACCGGTAGCGGAGATCACCCAGACTATACTGCCATTGGAGACACGGTTAACGCAGCTTTTCGCTTAGAGTCTGCCACCAAGGAGTTAGGGTTAGATGTGGCCATCGGAGAAGAAACTTATCTCTATTCAGTAGAATTAAAAAGTATTGAAATACTATTTTCTCAATATACCCTTAACCTCAAGGGCTATGATCAACCCACCATTGCCTATGGAGTGACTTTTAAAGAGCTAGAAAATCTTTTGAAAATCAATCACATTAGAAATTCATTTTAAACAAGCTTTATAGTTATTTAATGATCTATGTTGAAAAAATGTGTTACCTTCCATAGAAAGGTTTTTATGAGATTCCTAAATTATCAACAAAGTTCTTAAGTTCTCTTTCTTATACGCTGTTTTTTAGACTCATGAGGCTTCACTGAGAGCTTACGCTCAAGGTTACACCTTAATTTAACAGTGAAAAACTTTATACCTCACAACCATGAGAACTGCTATAAAAAGATAGAAAACTTAAAATGTTACTAATAATACTTAATTATTTACATAATTCAGATATACTAGGAGGCAATAACTTTAACAAACTCTTTTAAAACTATCAACTTACTATTGATGCCGAGTTTTAGGAATAATCAATGAAACGTCTCAAACAAGGCGATTAATTAGTAAGTCTAATCAAGACTATTAATAGTTTTTATACGTCTCTTATGAAAACGAAATCAATGAGTAGTATTCCCAGATTTGATTGGTCTGCTAATCAGAATCTTCACTCAGAGGTTGTTGTTAAAACAATTAATGCCGTTGAAGAAACTCGTGAAGCGTTGCAACTGTTACAAGCTCGTAAAGTTGTTATCTTAGTGTTGGATCAACTAAGTGTAGATAAAGCACAAAGGGTAGTAGATTGGATGGCAGGAGGAACATGCGCCATTGACGGGCAAACGTTCTGGATCAGTGAAAAAACATTTATGTTTGTTCCTAATCAAGTTGAGATCAAATCTCAACGACCAACTTCTACTTCTCCTTCTCCTCGCCTAAAAGACTTACCCAATTAAATGGTTTATCATATGAATACTAGCACAAAATCGAGCCTACTATCCCCAAAAACTTCATCAATTTTAACAATGCTCAAAGACAACCCTACCACTTTCTCGTGAGACTTGTGTTTTTAGAGATGATAAATGCCTATAATTATAGCAATTATTTAAGACCATTCGTTGAAATTGTTGAATTTTGTTATGAATACTGGGCTACCACCTCAAACGACTATTAATAATCGCTTTAGGATTCTAAAGCAACTCGGTCAAGGAAAACTAGGAAGAACCTATTTAGCCCAAGATAGTCATCGCTTCAATGATTTTTGCATTTTGCAAGAATTTGCCCCTGATGTTCAGGATAATTCAGCCCTCAAAAAAACAGAAGAGTTATTTCAACGTAAGGCACAAATTCTTTACACTATCGATCACCCTCAAATTCCTCGTTTTCGGGAATTATTTTCTTGTCAACAAGAGGAGAAAACAAAACTTTTGTTAGTGCAAGATTATGTGGAAGGATTAACCTATCGTCAAAAATTACAACAACGCTTAGAAGAAGAAAAAGTATTTACAGAAACAGAAATAAGACAATTTTTATTGGAGGTTTTATCTGTTCTCCATTACCTCCACGAAAAAGGAATTATTCATCGAGATATTACCCCCGATAATATCATTTGTCGTCAAGAAGATAACTTACCCGTTTTGATCGATTTTGGCAGTGTTAAACAATTGTCGACTATCGCTAATACCTACTTTAAACAACCAGAATTATTGACCACTAGAATGATACAAATAGGTCAACCTGGATATGCACCCCAAGAACAGATCAAGCAAGGGATCGTTACTGCTAGCAATGATTTATACGGGTTAGCAGCTACCGCTTGCGTTTTGTTGACAGGGAAAGAACCCCTAGAACTACAAGATAGAGACAGTTTAAGCTGGAATTTTCCTCCAGACTTGGCCATAAGTTCTCATTTAAGTCATATTTTGCTAAAAATGTTGGCCAAACATCCAGGCGATCGCTATTCTTTAGCACAAGAAATTATAGAAGATTTGACCCAGTCTCCTCCTCAACCGATAACCCCTCCCACCCTAGTGGTGAAGTCTGCTATAATGCCTCAGACTTCTCGACCAAAAGTTACCCTTTCCCCCAAACAAAAAACAGAACCAAACATGACAGCAACCAACAGCAAAAATAGTCCCATTACTGGTTGTTTAGGTAAGTTATTTTTACTTTTAATGCTAATCTTAGGATCAGGAACTATGGGATGGTGGGCAGGAAAATTATGGATTTCTCAAATCCTAAATGCTCAAGAAAATAGTCAACCTAAATCAGTTTTTTCAGCCGAACCATCAACCCCTAATATTAGTGATCAAGAGTTAGAACGGAAAACAGAAATACGCACCCGTCGTCGTCAGTTGGGATTAGATCATAGTTGGTTTGTAGCTGTGGTAGATGAACTGTTTTGGGAACAATATCCTAATCAGAGAAACAAGATTTTAAGCAACGAAAAAGAGGATGCTTCGTGGCGAAATAAATGGGATGAAACGGCTAGTCAGGTATTAAATACTTTAGAATCTCTTAGTTCCAAATCATTACAAAATATCGGCAGTTATACCAAAATTCAACGAACAACTTGGAAGCAAGAAGCTAATAATTTATATTTAAGTAGTCGTGCGTTATATGATTTAGTAGATGGACGTTTTTTTGCTGCTTTTCCTGACCAAGAAAATCGTAATTTTATTGATAAACCCATTGGCCAAATTTGGAATGCTATGATTGGGGATACCATCAGTTTATTACAAGCAGGAGATAATTACGAAAGAATGGGAATTGAACTACAACAAGAAGGAACCATTAAACGGCGTGAAAAATTACAATCTGGCAAAGGAAAAGCTTATGTTGCTAACTTAAATGCTAACCAAACAATTGAGGTGAAATTAAAAGGTGATCGCAATTTACTGCTATCGATTTATTCTCCTACAGGAAGGAATAATATACTAGAAGATTCCTCAACTCATCAATGGTCAGGAGAACTTATGGAAAGTGGTTATTATGAATTTACCATAGTCTCAAAAAATAAGAAACCTATCAACTATGAATTTAGTATTACTATCATAGATTAAGAGATTAATTTTATGAATAATGATAGAGCATTCCAAGAATTTGAAGCAGCAATTTATCACAATATAAACCAAAAGTCTGATTTAATAAATTTAGGATTATCCTTGTTAAAATCAGGAGATTTTCGACAACGTTGGGAAGTAGCAAAATTATTTCCCAAACTAGGAGAAAAAATTATTGACCCTTTATTAGTTATTTTAGAAGATGAAAATATTGAGGTTCAATATCGTTGGTTTATTGCCCGTATTTTATCTGAGTTTAATGATATAAAAGTCATTATTTCTTTTACTCAAATCCTGCAAACTACAGAAGAAGAAGACCTTTTAACTATAGTAGCAGAAGGGTTAGGAAAGATGGGAATTTCTGCGATAAAAAGTTTAGAAAGATTATTACAACAGGATGAATCTTCTAGATTATTAGCTGTTAAAGCATTAGCACAAATTCGACATTCAGATACGATTAAACCTCTATCAAAAGTTGTTAACGATTCTAACCCACAAATTCGAGTGATCGCCTTAGAATATTTGGGAAATTTTCATCAAAAACAACTGATTCCTATTTTTATTCAAGCATTAAGTGATCCTGTTTCTACGGTTCGCAAAGAAGCGATTATTGCCCTAGGAATGCAATCAGAATTAACAACAGAATTTAATATTATTCAACACTTAAAACCATTACTATATGACATTCATTTAGAAATTTGTCAACAAACTGCCCTAACTTTAGGACGTATTAAAACTGATGAAGCTATAGAAGAACTAGCTATTATCCTTAAAAAAGAAACAACTCCTCTAGACCTGAAAAAAGCAGTAATTAAAGCATTAATTTGGATAGAATCACCCCAAGCATTAACTTATTTACAACAAGCATTATTGACTGAAAATTCAGAAATTTGTCATATAATAATCAATTTATTAGGAACCCAAAAAAGTGAAGTAGTTAAACATCAAGCTAGTCAAATTGTGATTGATTTCTTATCATCAAATCATCCTATTAGTCAAGAAATAAAAATAAAAAAAGCGGTAGCCTTTTCTTTGGGAGAGTTAGCAGATGAAACAGCGATCAATGGACTCAAAAAACTGTCTAATGATCCCAATAAATCGGTACAATTACACGCGATCACAGGGTTAAAAAAAGCAGTTATTAATGATCAGTCGTAGGGTGGGTTAGGCGTGACAATGATTTAGAATAAAAACTAATCATTTGATATCTGCGCCGTAACCCACAATCTTAAATAGTTATTCTTTAACTTTTTTAGAAATTAGAGAACCATTGTTGTAAATCTTCCTCACTTTGAAAGTCCAATAAAGCTTCTCCTAAATCCTCTAATTGTTCAACCGATAATCCTCTAATTTGAGTTAAAAAATTATCCTAAAGTTGACCAAAACGACGATTGAGTTGACGTATAACAAGGTTAGCTTCCCCTTCTTGTCTTCCTTCTTGTCTTCCTTCTTGTCTTCCTTCAGATTTAATCTCTTGGTAAATAACAGATTCTTTCATTATGTCCTCCCTAAGTAAAGGAATGGCTTTATCTGGTTGCGTTTGGAACTCAATATGTAAAATTAAATTCTCCGATTGTAAAAAGATTAAACTATCAGCCCGAATGGGTTCTAAAGATAGTTCTGATGGCTTTAACTCAGTTAAAGATATGGGTTTTCCTAATAACCATTTTGCCATATCTTCAGGGAATTGGGCAGCAATAAATTTACAAATAGAATCATACATTTATGTTCTTGCTGATGTTAAATAAACAAAGGATTAGAAACAGTCAGGGTAATACCATGTTTCTTGAAAAATCTACTACATTTTTCTTGTCGTTAGCTGCTTTTAGTCTGATCAATCGCAGCTTTAACAAATCCTAAAAATAAAGGATGAGCGCAGTTAGGACGAGAGCGAAATTCAGGATGAAATTGAGTGGCAATAAAAAAGGGATGATCTGACAATTCAATAATCTCAACTAAGCGTCCATCTGGAGACGTTCCACTTACTTTATACCCTGTTTCAACTAATAAATTGCGGTAAGCATTATTAAACTCATAACGGTGGCGGTGGCGTTCGTAAATGACCTCTTGTTGATATAAAGAAGCAGCCAACGTATCAGGAGAAATACGACAGGGATAAAGTCCTAAACGCATGGTTCCCCCTAAGTCCACCACATCTTGTTGTTCAGGTAACAAATTAATCACAGGATTAGCCGTTTCTGGTTCAAATTCTGCACTATTAGCACTATTTAAACGGGCAACATTACGACCCCATTCGATGACAGCGCATTGCATTCCTAAACACAGTCCCAGAAAAGGAATTTTTTGTCTTCTGGCGTATTCAATGGCCTTAACCTTACCGTCAACCCCTCGAATACCAAACCCTCCAGGAACAATAATGCCACTCACATCATGTAAGTATTTATCTGCGCCATAATTTTCAATATCTTCCGCGCTAATCCACTGTAGGTTAACCTCACTATCCGTAGCAATACCTCCATGTACCAAGGATTCTACCACCGATAGATAAGCATCGCTCAGTTGTACGTATTTCCCCACCAAGGCTATCTCAATTTGTCGTTTTGGGGCCTGCATTTTTTGGATTAAAGTTTGCCAGTGGGTTAAATCAGGTTTACGGGGTTCTAGATGTAATAATTCTAGGGTTTGTTGGGCTAACCCTTCTTTTTCTACCACTAAGGGAACTTCATAAATGCTACTAGCATCTTGTGCCGTAATCACTGATTCTACAGGAACATCACAAAACTCTGAAAGTTTTTCCTTCATTCCTTCTTTAAGGGGGCGATCGCAACGACATACCAAGACATCGGGTTGAATCCCAATCGATCGTAACTCTTTAACGGAATGTTGAGTCGGTTTGGTTTTCATTTCCCTCGCAGCCGGAATCCAGGGAATAAGGGTAACGTGCATATAAATGACGTTATTGCGGCCTACATCCTTACGAAACTGACGAATGGCCTCTAAAAAGGGCAACGATTCGATATCCCCAACGGTTCCGCCGATTTCAGTGATCACAATATCAGGATTGGTATTTTTGGCAACACGATGGATGCGTTCTTTAATTTCATTGGTAATATGGGGAATGACTTGCACCGTTCCCCCCATGTAGGCCCCTCGTCGTTCTTTATTTAACACTGCTTGATAGATCGATCCAGTGGTTACGCTATTGAGACGAGACATGGGGGTATCCGTAAACCGTTCATAATGGCCTAAGTCTAAGTCCGTTTCGGCCCCATCATCGGTGACAAATACTTCTCCATGTTGATAGGGACTCATGGTACCGGGATCAACATTAATATAAGGATCAAGTTTAAGAATCGAAACAGAGTAATTTCTGGATTTGAATAAACAGCCTAAACTAGCGGCCACAATACCTTTACCAATACTGGAGACAACCCCACCCGTTACAAAGACAAACTTAGTCATAAAAATTTTTGTAAGTTACAGGATAGATAACATCGCTAGTAAAAGTATAGTCAAAGATCAAGGGGCCAAAGCTAAAATAAACACAGAGGAGTTAACTGTTTTCAGGAAACTTTGTCATAATTTTGAATAGGGAACCCTGTGATTATCAAATAATATAAACTATCATGCGTATTAAACAGTTCGTTGTCTATGTAGCACTATTAATTTTAGGTGGAAGTGTCGGAGTTTGGGGAAGCCGTTATTGGATGGAAACCCCCCAACAAGAAGCCAGTCAAACCCCTCCAGTGGTTCCCACAACCCTTAAACCTTTTCCTTTTCCTGCTAAATCTTCCCCAAAAACCAATTTAAACTTTATTGCTCAAGCAGCGCAAAAAGTCG
This sequence comes from Crocosphaera sp., assembly GCA_030064955.1. Lineage (GTDB taxonomy): Bacteria > Cyanobacteriota > Cyanobacteriia > Cyanobacteriales > Microcystaceae > Crocosphaera. Next base: position 4,249 of record JASJDW010000007.1, on the reverse strand, counting down.
GACCGGCGGTAGTTCGGATTGACGCAACACGACAGGTTTCTGAGCAAATGGGAGAAACTTTTGAACATCCTTTTTTCCGTCGTTTCTTTGGTAACGATCTGCCCATTCCCAGAGAACACGTTGAACGGGGAACCGGATCGGGGTTTATTCTCACCTCAGATGGGCAGTTATTAACCAATGCTCATGTAGTGGATGGTACTAAAGAGGTAAAAGTAACCCTTAAAGATGGTCAAGTGTATCAAGGAACTGTTCTCGGAACCGATCCCATGACGGATGTAGCGGTGGTGAAAATTAACGCAACGGATTTGCCAACGGTGGATATTGGTAGCGCAGATCAACTTAACCCCGGAGAATGGGCGATCGCTATTGGCAACCCTCTGGGACTGGATAATACAGTGACAGTGGGGATTATTAGCGCGCTAGGCCGTTCTAGTTCCGAAGTTGGAGTCCCTGATAAACGGGTGAGATTTATCCAAACCGATGCAGCTATTAACCCTGGCAACTCTGGGGGTCCTCTACTCAATGCCCAAGGTCAAGTAATTGGCATTAATACAGCCATTCGAGCCGATGCTCAAGGGTTAGGGTTTGCCATCCCCATCGAAACAGCGCAACGGGTAGCGAATCAGCTATTAACCACCGGCAAAGCAGCCCACCCTTATCTGGGTATCCACATGATCACCCTTAACCCAGAATTACGCAAAGAACTCAATGAAGATCAACAATTAGGGTTTAAAGTGACTGCCAATAAAGGGGTTTTGGTGGTGCGGGTGGTTAATGACTCCCCGGCAGAAAAAGCAGGGTTTAAACCAGGGGATATTATTCTGAAAGTGGGGGGTAAATCTGTCAGTAAAGCGGTGGAAGTACAAGAACAAGTCGAACTTAGTACCATCGGGGAAACCTTACCAGTTGAAGTGGTTCGTAAGGGTAAACCCAAAACCTTGAAAGTGTTACCCGCTTCTTTCCCCACTAATTAGGGTTTGCTGAATAAAAGACAACCCCTGATAAAGAAAAGGTTACAGCCTTATTTCTCAACTTCCGCATAAGGCTGGGCGAAAAGTTCTTGCTCCCCAACCTGATTGGCTGCGGCAAGAGGTCGCCAGTGCTGGTTAGCCATTTTTATAAACAGCCATTGCCACAGTCTGAAGGGCATAAAGGGAATAGGCGTTTTTGCCATCAATTTGGTCGCTTCGGGTGGAACAATTTGTCCATTCCCTAGAGCCGCACTCGCGACATCCAGGGCTTGCATAATATGCTTGACAGGTGGTCGTCCTGCCCGCTCAGTTCCCTCAATGGGTAGTCCTCCGAACAACGCTTCTCCGGCTCCCATGGCCAGACCCCCCAACCAAATCATGTTGGTATCAATGGCAAACCTTTGACAGATGGCTAACGCCAGTGCATTTTGATAGGCTTCGGGGAATCCATTGTTAGCGAGCGCAAAAAGACGTTTTGGATTCTTCTCAGAGCAATTAGAGAAATGTTCAGCCATCACTTCAAGGGACTTCATCACCAGAAATGGTAATGAATCAATATAGAGTGGGAAAACCAAGAGGATCAGATTAGTTCGGTCAATCGCGGTGCAAAATTCGGCTAAACCGTGTTCTTTGAGGAGGTTTCCCCTGAGCGTCAACGACTCGGTCTCCCAACCTCGCTGTTTGAGTTGGTTTAATACATAGCCTCCCAAAACAGCAGAGGTGCTAGGAGATTTCACTTTCGGGCTACCAACGAGCAACAAGGCCCGACCTGGAACCCTTTCGATTGGCGGGTGAACCTTAGCCATCTCTGTGGTGGGCAGTAGTTCCCTGATGGTCTGACTTAGGGGAAAATTATCATTTCTAACTAGCACGGCTTGAATTTGCTGGCGGATTCTGTCTGGAGCATCCGTACTTAATACAACCTCGGCTGCATAGGTGGGTGCATAAAAGTTGAGGGCATTTCGTCCAACCAACATCTTGAATAGGTTGGCTTCTTCCTTATTCGGTTGACGCTGGATGCCAATTCCCACCAGTCGTGGATACTGTGAATACCGAGGCAGATGATGAACTTCACCGTGATATATGCCAAAATCAGGGAGAATTAGCGGTAGCCAGCGGTCTTGACTCTTCTTAATCTCTGATGAATATCCCCCAAATGTAACGGGAGTAAATAAGATGGTCAGATCACTCTGGACGACTGCCTGAGCCATGTCACGACCCGCATCGGGTTCCAGACAGATTCCTGGTGTTTTTAGCCAGCAACCAAAGCAGCCAATACACGATCCCATTTTAATTTCTCTCAAAGGGAAAAGCTGTGCGGCTGCGCCACTAACCTCTAGCTCATTCATTATAATGTCTAACACAGGGGACAAATCTTCATCGCCTGTGCCTCTACCATCGAGAAGGACGATTTTTCGGTTCAGCATAAGAAACCTCCTCAAGCCCAAACATAATCATCAATGCGCTGTAAATCTTGTTTTCTAATCATCTTTGCCCCTCCTCTGTGTAATGTTTAGTGGGGGCATAGTTATTAGCACCTCAAAAAGTTCCCTGACTATATATTAACAAATATGGTAAGGAGTTGAAGGGAACCCAGAGCGAGTGCCGTTTTTGAGCTACCAACTGTTTTTGAGCGTCCCCATTGAGTCTGCTTCATGAAACCTAGACAAACCTAGACAGGCTTGCTGTTCAATTCCTGCTTCAACCAAGGGAGACGGCCCCTTCTTGTCCACAGGCGTTCACCGATAAGCCATCGGCATTTTTGAGCCAACTTTCGAGATTAATCGACGCATTTAAGTCCCTGTCCATAACTTGACCACAATGGTGACAATGATAAACCCTTTCTTTTAAGGGCATATCCTGTATATTTCCACAGACGGAACAAGTTTTTGAACTGGGAAACCACCTATCTACTATAGTTAGCAAAAAACCAAAACTTTCTTGTTTATAACTCAACAATTCTCGAAAACGATATAATCCTAAACTAGATAAGGCAGAGGATAATTTTTGATTAGCCATCATGCCTTTTATGTTTAAATCTTCTATGAGAATATCTTGATAAGTTTTGGCTAATAATGTGGTGGTTTTTTGCAGAAAATCTTCTCGAATGTTAGTTATTCTTTTATGCTTCTTTCTTAGTTTCTGGTAATATTTAACCGCATTTTTAGATGCAGATATTCCAGAATAACGGTTGCCTAGTACCTTATTTCTGTTTCTCCACTGTATCTTTCCTAGCTTGGTTTTCGCTTTTTTGATGGAAGATGGAGTCTCAAAGGTGTTCCCGTCACTAAGAGTGGCAAAAGTTTTTACTCCTAAGTCAATTCCTACTTTCTTATGGCTGTGTTTCATCTCAGGTATTTTACAGGCTGAAATAGCAAAACTTACATACCATTTTCCAGCTTCTCTTGATATAGTAAAGGTTTGAGAAACACAGTTATGAGGGATAGCTTCCTTTAATCTGAAAGTTCCCAAGGTAGGAATTTTTATTTTTTTCCCCTCCGTAACTAATACCTTGCCATTAGAACTATCTACTGTAAAACTACAGTTATGTTTTTTCTTTTTAAAACGAGGTAAATTGGCTTTTATTTTGGGATCTCGACCACGAGAAAATGCTTTTTTTAAGTCTCTAAACGCATTCTGATAGATGCGAGATGAATATTTATTTGTCCACAAATATTCTGTCTGCTTTTTAGTAATATTTGTAAAGACTTTCTTGATAACATTTAACCGTTTTGAGTCACTACCAGAGATTTCGGGAATATCCCAGGTGGCTTTGAGTAGAGATAATCCATGATTGTACACAAAGCGAGAAAAGCCAGCACAGCCAGCAAAAAAGCTCTTTTCTTGATTATTTAGCTTTAATTCTCTCTTAATTGCGTACATGGTTAGCATTGAATCTCTTGTTGACGAGAGACCCCGCCGAGGTTTCCTCGGCATGGGAATGCTCGGCAACATTCTAGCGACTTGTCTAGGTTTTTGTCAAGGTTATCTTTGAGCTTTTTCTTATAATTCCTCGTTCCATACAGACGACAACTAAAGCAATGAATGATGGCCATCATATCCTCAACCAGTTCTTGTTGTGGAGATAATAAATCATTGTTGGCTACAATTATCTTCGTGCCATTTATGGTTGCTATTTGTTCTACTAAATCGAAGGCAAATCGACACAATCTATCTTTATGTGCCACGTAAATAGATTCAACTTGTCCTGTCATAACTTGTGATAACAGTGTTAAAAATTTTTTCCTTTTAAAATTTAATCCCCCACCTATTTCTTT
>JASJDW010000036.1 GCA_030064955.1 Crocosphaera sp. | reverse complement strand
GTTGTGCTTCTAAGAAACGAGCAAAGAAGGGGGTTGCTTTGACTTCTTTTTTGGTATTTTTAGACATAGTTTTTGCCTCTTGATATTGGTTAATCAGGAATAATTAGTTTGATCATTTACCTTATTCCTTACGCTATTTAATCTACCATCAACAGTCGTAATTGTCAAGAGCTTTATTAGATATTTTTTCTTTAATTTTCATCAACTAAAGATACAGAAAGTTGAGGTCTAAAAATCAATTTCTAGACCTCTTTTAGAGACCGTTTGTTAAAGAAACATTAACAACCAGTTTTGTAAGGTGGGCAAAGTTTTCTAGATTATGAGTGGTTAAGATCAATCTCTGATTTGCCCACCCTACCGTCTTAATATTTTGTTGATAAACAGTCTCTTAACCTGGGTTCGGAATAAGAAAATTGAGCAGAAGATAGGCAATAAGAAACAGGTAAGAGGGAACAACAAATAGCCAACAATCAATTATGTTTGAAATTCAACACTCCTGACTCCTGACTCCTGACTCCTGACTCCTGACTTCTGACTCCTCAATAATTACTAAATTTTCAGCTAGTTAAATCCTCACAAAGTAGGTCAATTTCTTCTGTTTTTTCCTCAATTAACCGATAAGCCAAAGCTTGTAACCCTTTAATATTTTCAGGGGTTGTTTGATCCATCGCTTCTAATTCTGTGGTTAAGAAAGTTTGGAAACGATAATATAACCCGGGATTTTCGACTCCTGCCGGTTCTAATAACCGTTCTAATTGTCCTGCGACTAATTCACTTCCCCCATCCAAAATAATATTTAAAATAGGTTGAACCCACTGTAAAACTCCCCAATTTCTCACATCAGCGTATTTGTAAGGGGTAGTCAAAGAACCTGTTCCCAAAGAGGCAACTAAAATATCATTTTTAGATAATTCGTGTCCCTTTTTCCGTTCCGTTAATTCAGCTTCCATAATAGCTAAACTGGTGGGATTATTTGCCACCATTCCCCCATCAATTAAAGTGTAAAAACCATTGGTATTGTGGGAAGTTGGAACATGATAAGGGGGGAAAAAAGTTGGGGCTGCACTGGTGGCCATTCCTGCATCTTTTAACGTAAACCCTTGACATAATTTACGAAATTGTCGGGACTCGGTTTGTTGTTTTTCGAGTTTACTGGTGAAGAAAACAGGGATACGTTGTTCAATATCGTAACTGGTAACAAACACTTCTTTAAGACAGTTTTGAAGGGGAGTATCTCCAAAAAATTTGGTGACAACTTCGTCTCTTCCTTCCGGGGAATATTTAGGTTGAGCAAAAATATCTTCAACTGGACCTAATAACTGTTCCAAGAAAGATTCATAAAAGATGACCCCACCATAATCAACGTACATCGCAATCAATTCTTCTGCGGTGTATTCTGCCTTGGGTTCCGATGCGTCGGGATCTGGTTTGACGAGTCCTAATGCTAATAATCCTCCAGTGGATGTTCCTGCCATCAAATCAAATAAAGTATGAATCGGTTTTTGGGTACGTTTTTCAATTTCGGCAAGTAAAATAGCAGGAATAATGCCACGAATACCACCACCGTCAATGGAAAGGATTTTATATTTGGGGGTTGTTTTGTTAGTCATAGATGTTTGGGGTTGTTGTTGAATAGAAGTTGAAGATGATTGTTGTTTAGTCTCAGTAACATTGTCTAAAGAGGTTGTTTCCTGAGTCTCGTTAGTTTCAGTTTCAGTAACATTATCTGAACCTGCTGTTTCGTCAGTGGGTAAAGTTGTTTCAGTGTCAGTAACATTGTCTAAACCGGCTGTTTCCTGAGTCTCATTAGTTTCAGTTTCAGTAACATTATCTAAACCTGCTGTTTCCTGGGTTTGAGTATTGAGAAGGGGAATATCGACTTCCTTCCAAACTGCACCCACAAGAGTGCCATCATTGCCATGATTACTGTGGTCTTTAATCGTCTTACCCGTTCCATCATTAAGGGGCCAATAACCGATTAAACCCTGTTCATTCCCTTGTAATCTTTGGTGCATATCCCCGTTAATCTCTGGTTGCGATCGCCCATAGTTCCAGAGACAAACTTCCCCTATTTGTCCATCAAAATACCGTCCAGATCGTCCATCATCCCAACCAATAAACAGGGAACCGTCATCAAGATTAATCTCCCCTGAATAGTCAGTTTTGGCGACTTCCTCTCCATCAATATACAAGCGAATACTTTTGCCATCAAAAGTGCCTGTATACTGATGCCATTGAGTTATATCGATGTTTGGCTCAAAAATCGCTGCTTTCCAACCCCCTGAAAAAATGAAAAATTGGATGGTTTTCTGATTACCAAGACTGCCATTGGGATGGAGAATAAACGCATTACGTTTACTGACTAAACAACCAATCGCATTCCAGGTGGGGGTGTCACTTTTTGCCCAACAAGAAACGGTTATGGACTGGGTTGGGTTAGGACAGTTGGGGATTTCGAGATAGTTATCTTCACCATTAAATTCAACCACTGAAGATGGAGTCATCTGATGGTCTGATAAGGGTTGACTGGAATTATCTGCGACTGGAACCGGACTGGGTTGGAGAGGAATAGCCACTTCCTTCCAAGTTGCTCCCATAATCTTGCTATTTTGAGCGTTTCCTGTGCGATCTGCAATGGTTGTGCCACTCCCTTCATTCAAAGGCCAGTAACCGACTAATCCAGGTTCATTTCCCTGGAGACGATAGTTCATCCCTTGTTTAATCTCTGCTTGAGAACGAACTTGTTCCCATACCCGAACTTCTGCAATTTGTCCCTGAAAAAAATAGCCTGGTTTTCCTTCTGTTCTTCCTGCACCGATGCGTAGGGGAAAGCGTTGATTGAGATTAAACGTAGATTGTTTAGGAGATCCGACAGTTTCTCCGTTAACGTAGAATCTCATCTGCTTTCCATCATAGGTAGCAGCTAAATGGGTCCAGGCCCTCAGCTTGATATCAGGGCCCATTAGATTGACCCAAATCTTCCCATCTCCGATCCAAAATTGCCACTTATCGTTGGTGCCACCATAGAGAATGTAGCCACCTTGAGGACTATCTCGACGAGATGTAATAGGCGATCGCCATTGTCCTCGTCTCCCTGTCACCTTAACCCAACAAGATATCGTAAATTTAGTCTGATTCAGGGATGGTTGATAGGGAATTTCAACATAGTCGTCCTTCCCATCAAAGCTTAGAACGGACTGCAAGTTACTCATGACGAAAAATTGTCCTGAATCTAAAAATTATTCGATTGTAGAAATTTAATGGCTTGATTCTGGGGATTCAAGAAGATGAGTTAATTTTAATTTAAGGTCATCGCTTAGGGGTAAATCTCTGATTTCTTTTAATAATGCTTGTACCGATTCGTTTTTACTTCGTTCTTTGTAAATATTGCCTAAAACTGCTTCAATTCCATAGTCTGCTAGGGTTTCTCCAATAATAGTCATTAACCCCAGCACCGTTAATCCCCCAACAATTCCAAACGGGCCTCCTAAGGCAGCGATCGCACCAACTAGGGCATAGGAACCTCCCATCCCTCCTGATGTTGCTGTCATAACTACCAGTATTACGCCAGGGAGTCCTAGGGATGATATTTTTTTTACAATTTCATCCATTTTTCTTAATCCTCCGTTAAAATTATGACTCAAGCTCGCAATTTCGAGCTATTGTCTAGATATTGGTTCTTTGATGCAATAATATCATAGATATTTTGCAAAATACTCAAAAAAACATCACAATAAGAAATTTCCGGAAGGGAACAACAGTAACGAATTTTGTAAGGTGGGCAAGGTTTCCAAGGATGAAGTTAGTTTAGATAAGTCTTTAACTTGCCCACCCTACCTTCTAATTAGTATTTTTGTTCAGGTACTTACACCCCAAGCACCCAAGGAATAACCCAAAAGTGAGCCAAGGGTTAATCCTGATACGGCACCAACAGTGATAATGGCAGCAACAGCAGATCCACCAAGGATAGAAACCCCACCACTCACCATTGCGTCAAAGAGGAGATAACTGCCTACCGATCCAGCCATCAGTCCAAAGGCACCACCAATGGCACCGCCAATTTTACCCAATTCATCCATAAATGCAGCTTTATCTTCGTTGTTAACAAAGCGAAAAATGACTTTTTTTCCAGAAGACAAGGCTTCAAAAATGAAATCCTGGATCGTTTGGTCACCGCGAATGTCTTGTGTTCCTATAGGCATAGTTAAGACTCCGTTAATTGTTTTGTTATTGTGGTGTGATTGGATACTATTGATTTAGTACCCAATTTACCAAAGTTCTCACTGGAAAACCAGTTGCGCCACAATTATTAACACCATGTTCTTTGTCTGCCCACACAGGCCCTGCAATATCTAAATGGGCCCAAGGAGTTTCTTTGATAAACTGTTTCAAGAATAAGGCTGCGGTAATGGAACCGCCAGGTCTAGGCCCTGTATTTTTCATGTCTGCAATGGGAGACTTTAACCCTTCAAAATATTTCTCTTCCATTGGCATGGCCCAGAACTTTTCTCCGGCTGCTTCAGAGGCAGTTTTAATCTCTTCTATGAGGGTTTCGTCTGTACTCCATAACCCAGAAATATCACCCCCTAACGCCACAACACAAGCACCGGTTAAGGTGGCTAAGTCAACGATCGCATCTACTTCTAATTGTTCGGCAAACACTAACGCATCGGCTAAGGTTAACCGTCCCTCTGCATCGGTATTATTCACTTCAATGGTCTTCCCATTGGATGCGGTTAAAATGTCTCCAGGGTGCATCGCACGACCACTGATCATGTTTTCTGTGGCAGCACAGACAAAGTGAACTTCTACGTCAGGTTTTAATTGGCCAATGGCTTTGGCTGCCCCTAATGTGGCTCCACCGCCCCCCATATCCATTTTCATCGTTTCAATACCACTGCCTGCCCCTTTGATGTTTAAACCCCCAGAATCAAAGGTTAAACTTTTACCGACAATGGCCAATTTTCGTTTGGGGGTTCCACTGGGTTTATAGGTCAAATGGATAAATTTTGGGGGTAAATCCGAGGCTTGGGCAACCCCTAAAAATGCCCCCATTCCGCGCTCTTCACACTCTTCTTTTTCTAAAATTTCAATGTCTAAACTATAGTCTTTAGCCAATTCTTGAGCCGTTTGGGCAAAAGTAACAGGAGTAACAGCGTTAGCCGGGGCTGCCACTAATTCCCGTGCTAAAATAACCCCAGAACAAACGGTTTGAGCGCGATTAATGGCTTCGGTTTGCTCTCCAACCCCTAAGATGTCAACGGTTTCTAGTTTTAAGGGTTTGTCTTCTGGTTCGGACTTGAAACGGTTATCTTGATGCAAAGATAGGATCATGCCTTCTGCGATCGCTGCACTGGTTGCTCCCTTGTCTTCATTCACCACAGGAAACTGAATAGCCAAGGTTTTCACCTTCTCTTTTTTGCCTAAACGAGCAACGGTAGCAGCCCCTAAACGCACTGTATCTAAGCTTAATTCATCCCTTTTTCCTAAACCGATAATCATCAGTTTCCGAATAGGACTATTGCCTCCAATACGAGTGACTGCACTACTACCAGATTTTCCTTCAAATTCCGTTTCTTCAATTAATTCTGTGATAATTTTGCCAATTTTTTCGTCTAACTGGCTTAATTCTCCTGTTAAGGCTGTTTCGTTTTCAAACAACCCTAACGCGATCGCATCTCCAGTCCAATCTAATAAAGGGGTATCGGTTCCACGAATATCCATATCTATTGTTCCCAAGTATCTCGTTATATATATTTCCGTTTCCCATTCTACCGTTGATTAACCTGAGAAATCTGACCTGCTTTGTCATAAAAATTAATCTTTTGACCCCCTATTCTGAGCAACTATACCTTGACTTCTTCGGAAGCTGATCACAAGCAATCGATGATTGATAGTGGGCTTGAGCTTTCCAGGATCTTTTTTTCTCATCCTCTCACTAAATATTAAGTTTTGTTAAAAATAATTGCAAAAAGTTTCTATATCTGGCTTTATAGTTAGGAAGGGGAATTAAAAACAACCTTAAATCAACTTTGTTAATTGCTTTAAGTAAACGATTAACTCAATCTAGGAAAGTGGGTGTGTAACCAAGAGATTTCTTAGAAATAAATTATCATGGATTGAATTATCTATTAACTAACTTTTTAGGAGATTAAAACCAATGTTAAAAAACTTATTAGGTGGTGGCAAGAAAAAAGAATTTTTCTTAGAATTTGATGAAACTAATGACGTTTCTGCCTCTGAACCCAAGGTAGAAACCCCTGCTCCCCAAGCAGTAGAAACCCCTGCCCCTGAAGCAGAAGCCCCTCAACCTGAAGCAACGACAGAAGTAGTTGAACAACCTGCCTCAGCTAAGAAATCTAAGAAGAAATCTGTTAAAAAAGCAGCGAAAAAAGAAGCCCCCAAAACAGAAATTGTTCCCACTTCTCCTGCTTTAAGTAATGGTAAAGCTGCTCAAAAAGAAGAACCGACAGAAGTTGAATTTGCTACTAAATTTTATATGATTTCTACTCCTCGTCGTCGTCCTGGTCCTAGCTTAAACACCTTCAAAAACATGGCTTCTCAGGTAAAAGTACGAAGAGGTTAATCCCTTGATTTAAGTTTCGTTTTGGTTGTAGTCTAGAACTAAGTTCTAGACTATTTTTTATTAAATAAGTAACAATTGAATATTTTATTTTTGCATCCTAACTTTCCAGCACAATTTCGCCATGTTGCAACGATTTTGGCTAAAAATCCTAAAAACAAGGTTGTCTTTGGCACAAAGCGCAAAGAAGGCAGCATTCCTGGGGTGTTTAAAGCTATCTATACCCCTTCTCGTCAAGCCCGCCCTGAAACCCATCATTACGTGAGAACCTTAGAAAATGCGGTACTCCAAGGACAAGCGGTTTATCGTTTAACAGATCAATTAAAGCGAGAAAACTTTATCCCTGATGTGGTGTATGGTCATTCTGGGTGGGGCCCAACCCTGTTTATTAAAGATATCTTTCCCAAAGCAGAATTATTATGTTTTTTTGAATGGTTTTATCACGCCCACGGAACGGACGCAGACTTTGATCCCAAAGAACCCTTAACAGCAGATGATGAAGCCCGTATTCGCATTAAAAATACACCGATCTTAACAGATCTGTATAGTTGCGATCGCGGTTTATCTCCTACTCATTGGCAACGACAACAATTTCCCCCCGAATTTCATCATAAAATAACGGTACGTCACGATGGCATAGATACCCAGTATTTTCAACCTAAACCTGGGGCAAAATTACACTTAAAAGATAAAAAATTGGACTTATCAGAAGTGGATGAAATTGTTACTTATGTTGCTAGAGGAATGGAACCTTATCGGGGTTTCCCTCAGTTTATGGAAGCGGTTTCTATCTTATTAAAAAAACGGCCTCATTGTCATGTGGTGATTGTAGGGGAAGATCGAGTGGCTTATGGGCGATCGCTACCGAATGGGAAGACTTATAAACAGTTAATGTTAGAAACGTTTGATTATGATTTATCTCGCTTACATTTTACGGGATCATTACCCTATGCTCAATATTTACAAGTGATACAAGCGTCATCCGTTCATGTCTATTTAACTCGTCCGTTTGTTCTGTCTTGGTCTATGTTAGAAGTAATGTCTACGGGAGGTTTAGTTTTGGGTTCAAAAACCCCGCCAGTGGAAGAAGTAATTGAAGATGGAGTTAATGGTTTATTGGTTGATTTTTTTGCCATTGATAGAATCGTTGAACGGATAGAAGAAGTATTAGATCATCCTGATAAAATGACTAATTTAAGAGTAAAAGCCAGGGAAACCATACAAGAAAAATATGATTTATTTCGGTTATTACCTGAACATATTAACTGGATATTGAACAACGATTAAATGTAAGCATTTAGCCGTCAGTGTTCAGCGTTCAGCTTTTGAATCAAAGCAGTCACCGCGCATTCTGTTGGCGAGGGACGGCGGTCACAAGGGTTTGAGGTTTCCTCAAACCACCCCACCTCAACCTCGTCGGGTTTACTCGTAAGCATTCGTTTAACTGACATCTTGCACCAAAACAAATAAACTTAATAACCATAAAAAAGCAATCAACTTTTAATAAGTTAGCCCTTCGACTTCGCCCAGGGCTAACACCAAAATGAAGCACTATTGCCTATTCCCCATTCCCTTTCACCACTAGCCAATTTTATCGAAGGTGCAAGATATGAGTTTAATCTCAGTCACTTTCAATTTTTCTATAAACAAATAAAATAACCTGATGGCTGACGGCTGATAGCTGAATACTTACGATTAAATTAACTGAAGTTTGAGAGACTCTTTTCAAGTGAGTGCAGATTCGATAGTAAATCTTACTTAATCTTAAACTTGGATAAAAAATGCTATATTTAATTGATAGTAACCTTTTCTTTTTCAAACTTTTACCAGTAACAATCATTCCTCGTTCAAATCTTTTAAGCGTTAATGAAAACGATGAAGTTGACAAAATTTCTAAGTTCCCTCACAAGTTATAGCATCACACTTGTCCTTAGTGTGATTCTTTGTTTTGGTGGGTTTCCTGTTTTATCCTCTCAAGCTGATCCCATAACGGACATCGCCCAAACCCCAGTGAATATAACCGCCGATAGTTTTGTGGCCGCGGCTGTTGCCCGAACCGGTCCGGCGGTGGTTCGTATCGATACCGAAACGGTAGTTACAAGACAAATGGATCCCTTTTTTGATGATCCGTTTTTCCGTGACTTTTTTGGCCAACAGTTTCGGCCACCGCGACAACAACGAATTACTGGCCAAGGTTCTGGCTTTATTATTGATGGCAGTGGTATTATTTTGACCAATGCCCATGTGGTTAATAGCGCGGATAAAGTAACTGTCACCCTCAAAGATGGACGGACGTTTAACGGACAAGTCAAAGGAACAGACGAAATAACAGATTTAGCTGTGGTAGCTATTACCCCTCAAGGACAAACCTTACCCGTTGCACCCTTGGGAGACTCTGGAAATCTAAGCGTGGGAGATTGGGCGATCGCTGTGGGGAACCCGGTTGGTTTAGATAACACAGTGACATTAGGGATTATTAGTACCATTGGCCGTTCAGCAGCTAAAGCTGGTATACCTGATAAACGTCTTGACTTTATTCAAACCGATGCAGCCATTAACCCAGGTAACTCTGGTGGCCCGTTATTGAACAGTAAAGGAGAGGTCATTGGTATCAATACGGCCATTCGTGCTGATGCGATGGGGATCGGTTTTGCTATTCCCATTAATAAGGCAAAAGCCTTAGAAAAAACCTTAGCTTCAGGACAAAAAGTCCCCCATCCTTACATTGGGGTACAAATGATTAATCTTACTCCCGAAATCGCTAGGGAAAATAACAGTAACCCCAATTCTCCTATTATCGTTGCTGAGGTAGACGGTATTTTAGTGGTGCAAGTGATTCCTAATAGTCCGGCGGAAAGGGCAAGATTACGCCGTGGAGACGTTATCGTAGCTGTTAATGGTCAACCAGTAAAAGATGGCACTGATTTACAGAAAATTGTCGAACAAGCAGGGATTAATGGCACTTTAAGACTGAAATTGTATCGAGGTGATCGCTTATTGGAGTTGACAGTGAAAACTGAACAATTACAAGGAGTATCTTAGTCATCTATAGCAGTTCCCATACTTGTGAGGTACAAACTCTTCTAGTTCTAGGAGTTCGGAGTTCGGAGTTCGGAGTTCGGGAGGGCAGGCTTCGCCTGTGCTACGCAGCAGGAGTTGAATATTAGGTGTACCTCATGAGTCCAGGAAATGCTATATCTTAGTCATCTAATACCTTTAATCATTTTCCTATACTCACTATGGGGGTCAACGGTTGTTGACCCCTATTTAATGTTTAATAAGTATGTTAAGGTTAAGATAATAACTATAAAAAAAATCTTAAATTAGTTTTTCTTAGGATACATATAATGGAATCTTCTTTTAAGAGAGTTCATCTTGAAGCGTATAAAAATCGTTGTCTAGAATGGTTGAATTTACCTTCATTTTCCTGGCGTTTTCTGCGGTTAGCTTTTATTAATGTTTTATCTAATTTAATGGTTCCCATTGCCGGTTTACTTAGCATTACATTTTTGGGACATTTAGAAGATATTCATCATTTAGCAGGGGTAACTTTAGCCACAATTATTTTCAACTATCTTTATCGTGCATTGGGTTTTTTACGTACTAGCACAACAGGAATAACTGCTCAAGGAATGGGACGAAAAGATTCTCAAGAAGTGTTATTAGTGTTGCTTAAAAATGGATTATTAGCTTTAAGTTTAGGATTAATTATTTTAGTTTTGCAATATCCTTTAAGGTGGATAGGATTTAATTTGGTTACTGCTGCACCCTTGGTGAAAGCATCTGCTCAAAGTTACTATGATATGAGAATTTTGGGTGCGCCGGCTGTTTTACTGAATTTTGTTTTAATTGGTTGGTTTTTAGGGAAAGAACAAAGCGGTAAAGTTTTATGGCTTTCTCTTGTTGGGAATGGTGCTAATGTTATTTTAGATTATTTACTCATTATTCGTTGGGGTTTAGAAAGTGGTGGAGCCGGTTTAGCCACATCTTTAAGTCAAATTGTCATGTGTTTAATGGGATTATTTTTAGTCATTAAAGAGATTAACTGGCCAGAATTTAAACAAGTTATTCAACAACTTTCCTTTGAACAATGGAAAGGTAATTTGATGTTAAACCGTGATTTATTTATTCGTACTTTTATTTTATTGTCTGCTTTTTCTTTATTTACTAATGTTAGTTCTGCCATGGGAACATTAGTGTTAGCTGAAAATTCGGTTTTATTACAAGTGTTTTCTTTGGTGGTTTATTTCATCGATGGGTTAGCATTTGCGACTGAATCTTTAGCGGGTAATTTCAAAGGACAAGGAAGCAAAAAACAATTGATTCCTTTACTAAAATTTTCAGGGGGTATTAGTTTTACATTAGCTTTAGTTTCAGTGTTTATTTTGATTTCATTTCCTCAAACTTTATTTGGACTTTTAACCAATCACCAAGAAATTTTTCCCTATTTGCAATCCCATGTTATTTGGTTACTACCCGTTTTAGGTTTTGGTTCAATTGCTTTTATTTTAGATGGTTATTTTATTGGTTTAGCAGAAGGTGTTATGTTACGAAATACGGCATTAGGATCAACTTTTATTGGGTTTGTTCCTGTTGCAACCATAGCTTGGCATTACAATAATAGTAACTTACTATGGTTAGCTTTATCTTTATTTATGGCTACCAGAGTTATTTTATTAGGGTTAAAAATTCCTCAGACATTGAAAAATTGATCTTACAGTAAGATAGCGATCGCTATTTTCCAAGAAACTATACTACAATTAGAAGAGTTTTTGTACTCAAATGGATAGCGATCGCCGATCACCTCAACACAGTGTTTATTCTTCCTCGTCTTCCTCATCCTTTTGAGGATACACAAAACCGTTAGAACGGCCAGACAGAACAGATTTACCTAAAGATAAGGCTTTTTGTGCTTCTTTTGCTGCAACGCGCTTCCAGTGTGCTTTACGTTGATCTCGTTTTGTATTGGATGTTTTCTTCTTAGGGACTGCCATAGGACTTAAACATAAAATAATTACACAACCTTCCTATTATACGTTATTCTATTGTTGAGTTGCTACCATAGTAGTTCCCACACTTGTGAGGTACAAACTATTCTAGTTTTAGGAGTTCAGGAGTTCAGGAGTTCAGGAGTTGAATATTAGGTGTATTTTATGAGTCCAGGAACTGCTATATAAAATCTTATTCTGCTAAAGAAGTCAATTCATCAAAGGTAATAAAACCATCTTCATTAAGATCACATTTCTTAAAGGTTGATTCAACTGCTTCGGTCATGTCAATATTTGCATTTTTTCCCCAAATGGTTTCTAATAGTTGTTTTAATTCTTGTCGATCAATTTTACCATTCTTATCTTGATCAATTTCGTCAAAAAACTTTTTTAACTCTTCGGTTTCATGTTGGTTTAAGTAATTTGTCATTTTTAGTAATTCCTAAATTAATTAATAATTTCTATGGTCCAAGGTTCTCCAGATGAAGGAGTACCGAAACCTGGTAAATTTAATAATACGCCAATTTGATTAATATGATAACTAACCATTCCCATTGTAGCAACTTCTAAGGTTAATTTACTAAATATTTCATCTTCCCAGGGTTGTTTTTCTCCTTCTATGATTTCCCATTGTCTTTCTTTGATAAACCCTGATTGTAAAAGACGAATAACTTTTTTACCTTGAAAATAACAAAAACTAACTGAGTCAGATACGGTATAAGCTGCTAATCCTAATGTTTTTTTATTAGGAAAAATTTGAGCAATTTGTTTAGCATAGGAAACAACGGTTTCAGGTTCATCAACATAAAGTTGTATCCAAGGGGTTTCTTGATGATATCGAACTGGAAATTGATAACCTTCTTGCCTTAAACGAGAAGCAACATTTTCAACTTCTTCTCTGGGATTTTCTTTAACTTCTAAAAGTAAGTAAATTGCACCAAATTTAGCCATAATTATTTTCTTGTTTTAAATTTATCGAATTGAGTTTTCTGTAGATACATAGGGTTTTAATAGGTTATTAGCTTCATAGAAATAAAAAACATTCACAACCACACCCCCTCGCTCAATTTCTATTGTACCTATTTCTTTAATTTCTGTAAAAAAGGCTCTAAATTCATTGGTTAATTCTGGCATTTCATGGAAGCGTTTTAACGTAATATAAAGCGCATTTTTACCGATCCACTGATCCGTATCTGGCCAAAAGTCAAACCCTCGTCTATCATAACTAAAACAAGTTACAGGAATATCATGTAAGGGTTCTAACGCTAAATCAATTAATCCTGCTAAATAATAGGCATTGGTAAACAAAAAATTTGCTTGTTTTAAACTATTTAATAATAAAGGAGATTGACTCACTTTTTTTCTGAACTGTTCCACATCAATTAATTCTGTTGTCGGATCATTTTCAGCATTTAAAAAGCCTTTAAATAAACTATTTTGACTTGATTGAAAAAAAGTTCCTGTATTCAAATGTAATAACAATAATAATAAAACAGTATTAATAGCGATCGCACTTCCCAGTAACCATCTTTTCACCCATCTTTTTGAATAGTTGAACCATTTTTCTCCATAAAATCCTAACAGTAAAATCATGCCCCAATAACCAGGCATCGGCCAAGTTACTAAGATTTGTTTTTTCCCTCCTAAAACAATTAATCCCAAGGTTAAAGGTAAAGATATCCAATAGATAAATAATTTTTTATTGTCAACAACTTTGATGATATTTTTCTTTGATACTAATTGACAACCATCTAAAACTAAACTTTTTATCATTACCCACCATAAAGGAAATCCAATAGTAGGAAATAATAAACCAATATTAACCATTAATACAATTAAAGCATTAAAAATATTATAAGAAGTTTGTGGGGCATTAGGAACAGGTAAAAAGCGGTCAAAAAGCTGAAATCGTAAAGATATCCAATCATGTTGATAATTCCAAAATAATAAAGGAAATAAAGTGATAATAAATAAGAAAAATCCTAAAATTGTCCAAGGAGAAGTTAAAGCCTGACGATGATTTTTGCTACTGATACAAAACCCAACTAAACACAATCCCAATACAAAACCATGATATTTACTTAAACAAGCTAATCCGATTAAAATACCCAAAATAGCCAAACGATAACTGGGTAAATAAGTTTTATTTCTTTTAGTAAAAAACTCATCACTAGCACAATATAAAGCAGCAGACCAGAAAAAAATCAAAGGGCTATCAGGAAGGGTAATAATCCCAAAACCTAATTGAAAAATTGGAATAATAGAAGCTAAGATTAGGGTTATTTTTCCTGCTGTTTTACTAAATAATTTAACACTGGTTAAATATAATAAAAATAAACTGCCTGTATATAAAATTAAAGTCCCAATTCGTAGGGTAAAAGGGGAGGTAATGCCAGTTAACCAAATCCCGAAACCAGTAGTTAAAGCAACAAAAAGAGGATGATCAAAAAAACTCCAATCTAAATGTTTCGTATAGAGATAATAATACCCTTCATCATAACCAGGCAATAGCCAAAAAGCAATAAAGGAACGAAATAAGAAACCGATAAGTAAAATAGAAACAATTGACCATGAACTATCAAAAAAATTAATTCTTTTTTTTCTAATAAAGGTTAAAGAAAAGACTTTTTGAAACAATAAAAAAATAGTGCTATTCATTTTAATTTAAGTTAGTGTTTGACCTCTTCAATATAAACGTTTAACTTTCGACTTCATTCAAATATCCTTCCACTAAAATATCTGTATCTACTTGACGAATAGTAACATCTTGTAATGATAAAGCATCGGACATTTTATCTAAACCTAAATCTCCCACAGGAGAAGCAGCAGAGACACCACCGATGATTTTTGGGGCAATAAATGCCATAATTTTTTGAATCACCCCTTCGGCGATCGCTTGGGCCCCTAAAACCCCACCACATTCCCACAAAACGCTGGATAATTGTCGTTCATACAAAAAATCCATAACCATAGAAGGGGTTAACGGCGATAACTCAATCACTTCGACCCCTTTGTTGCGTAATTCCCCTTGTAGAGAAGGATTTTTACCCCATTCTGTAAAGACAAGAGTCGGTGCGATGTTAACATTCCAGAGATGAGCCTCTTCAGGTAGGTGTAAGTTCCGACTCATCACCACTCGCAAAGGATTTCTTCCTGTCGCTTGATGAATAGTTAAATGGGGATTATCCCGTCGTACCGTATTACCCCCAACAATTACAGCGTCACAAGTCGTCCTAATTTCATGAACGAATTGACGGGAAGCTGTTCCTGTCACCCAGGCACTATGGCCGGTACGGGTAGCAATTTTACCATCAAGGGTCATGGCATATTTTAAGATACCAAAGGGTCGATGGTGAAGAATACGATGAGAAAAAGCTTCATTGAGACGACGACAAGCCGTTTCTTCTACTCCAACTATCACCTCTATTCCTGCGTCTTTTAACTTTGCAATGCCTTTTCCTGACACTAAGGGGTTAGGATCAACCATCCCCACCACCACTTTAGCTACTTTAGCCTTAATTAGTGCCTCTGTGCAAGGAGGTGTACGGCCATAATGGTTACAGGGTTCTAAATTGACATAAACCGTTGCTCCTACCGCATTTTCCCCCGCTTCTTGCAACGCAAAAACTTCTGCATGGGGTTCTCCTGGTTTGGGGTGAAATCCCTCTCCAATAATCTTACTATCCTTAACAACCACTGCCCCCACCATAGGGTTAGGCGAGGTATAACCCTTACCTTGACGGCCTAAGGTTATACATCGTTGCATCATCTGTTTATCAAAGTTATCTCGAGTCATAGGATTTCCGATGATGAGGTGAAAAATTGTTTGATCATTTTATTTTTGTTAAATGTATAACAAAAAGTCAGGGAAAATTATTAAGTGACCTTGACGAAATCGGGAGATTCTCTTTAGAGTTTATACACTAAATAAGGATATGACTGCTAAAAAAACGTTTAGCGAAAATTATAGTCATTTCCAGTGTTAATGATTTAGTTAATCATCTCCTAAAAATGGTATCAACGCGAACAAAAAAAGATGTCCCTTACTGGCAACCGTTAAAAGCAATTGCCAGATCATCCTCTCCTTATTGGATTGCTTGTATCCCTTTAGCAGCCATTATTACCATTGTTTGGAATAAGGCTGGGGTAGCGCAAGATGTAGAAATCAATATCCTAGAAATTACAGAGGCAACTCCCGACGCAATCATTCAACTACAGGGAACCCTCAATGCTATCTGGGTACTCATTGCAGCGATTCTCGTTATTTTTATGAATGCAGGTTTCGGGATGCTAGAAACCGGCTTTTGTCGTCACAAAAATGCCGTTAATATCCTGGCCAAAAACCTGATTGTCTTTGCCTTAGCAACCCTTGCTTATTGGGCGATCGGTTATTCTCTGATGTTTGGCGGACCCGAAAATCCCATTATTGGGTTTGGGGGTTGGTTCCTCAGTGGAGACCCGGCTACCTATGGCCTCGATCCTTTCCCTGTAGGACTGCCTATATCTGTGGCGTTCTTGTTCCAAGCAGCCTTTGCTGGAACCGCAGCCACCATCGTATCTGGGGCAGTGGCAGAACGGATTAAGTTTACCGACTTCTTAATTTTCAGTTTATTGTTAGTGGGTATTTCCTATCCCATTACCGGTCACTGGGTTTGGAGTGGAGGTTGGTTAGGTTCCCTCGGTTTCAGTGACTTTGCTGGTTCTACAGTGGTTCACTCCGTTGGGGGTTGGGCTGCATTAATGGGGGCAGCAATCCTCGGTCCAAGAATGGGTAAATATATAGATGGTCGTCCCCAAGCCATACCTGGTCATAACATGAGTATTGCTACGTTGGGCTGTCTCATTCTTTGGATCGGCTGGTTTGGCTTTAACCCTGGTTCTCAGTTAGCCGCTGATAGTGCGGTTCCCTACATTGCTGTTACCACTAACTTAGCGGCGGCGGCCGGTGGTGTTGCTGCAACGTTAACCGCTTGGGCTAAAGATGGTAAACCTGACCTTTCTATGATTATTAATGGTATCTTAGCTGGATTAGTGGGTATTACCGCTGGGTGTAATGTTGTAGATTATTGGGGTGCCGTGATCATCGGTGCGATTGCTGGTGTTATTGTTGTTTATTCTGTTAGCATCATCGATACAGTTCTCAAAATTGATGATCCTGTTGGGGCGATTTCTGTTCACTTAGTTAATGGAATCTGGGGAACCTTAGCAGTTGGTTTGTTTGCTAATCCCAGAAACTTGATTCAAATCTCTCTAGATGCTGAAGACCAGATTGCTGGTTTATTCTACGGTGGTGGGATTGGTCAACTGATTAATCAGATTATTGGTATCGTTGCCATTGGTGTGTTTACTGTTGTCTTTAGTGCCATTGTTTGGAGTGTTCTTAAGGCAACCATGGGGATTCGTGTTAGTGCGGAAGAAGAACTCAATGGTCTTGATATCGGAGAACATGGCATGGAAGCGTATCACGGTTTTGTTAAAGAACCCGATGGCTTTGGGGGTGCCAGTTCTCATGCAATTAATGACGATATTCCCACCGGAGCCGGAATGTAATTGATTTCCCTCTGCATTATGAGTCCGCAGCCATAGCGGACTTTTTTTTATCTTGTTCTCAGAAAAGTCACAGATAATCTTCAGATTAATCCTCCATAGTAGAAAGTGTCAGGGATGAACAAAAAATTGAATTGAATCAAGGAGTTATATCCATGAAATTACACCGTCTTGTTGCTTTTGGCCTTTCCTCTTCTTTATTACTCGGTTCTGCTGTTTCTTTGACTTTTTTTCCTTCTCAAGCTTTGGCTAATCAGACACAAGATCAATTAATTTCCCAACAAGTTACTGTGCTATCTTCTAGTAATTTTGTCACAGTTGAACAGGATCACCAAACTACTGGTCAAGTTCGTCTTATTCGTCTTAATGGAAAGCGATATTTAGACTTTGATTCTGAGTTTACCACTGCTCAAGGGCCTGATGTTGAGATTATTCTCTATCGCGGTCAAGAAGTCCCTTTGAAGGTATCTGAGGAAGATTATATTACTCTAGCTAAACTGAAAAGTTTTAATGGCTCACAACGCTACGAAATTCCCGATAATATTGACTTGGATAACATAGAATCTATCGGTATTT
Source organism: Crocosphaera sp. (assembly GCA_030064955.1). GTDB lineage: Bacteria > Cyanobacteriota > Cyanobacteriia > Cyanobacteriales > Microcystaceae > Crocosphaera. The sequence continues at coordinate 12,626 of JASJDW010000036.1, read as the reverse complement.
GGTGTCGCAAATTTAATGTTACCTTTGCCTATGCTTCCTTGTCATCAATGTAGAAATCAAAAGGAGGCAGGAGGAGCAGGGAGCAGAGGGAGCAGAGGGAGCAGAGGGAGCAGGGGGAGCAGGGGGAGCAAAATATTAATATTCTTCCCACACTTCCCACACTTCCCACACTCCCCTCTCTTCCCACACTCAAGATCACCTCCATACCCTGTCTTCACTCTATTGGTTTAGATGTTGGTTTAAAGGAATTCTACACTGATTCAATGGGAAAAACTGAACCCAACCCTAGATTTTATCATCAAGGAGAAGAACGACTAAAGTTTTATCAACGTCGTGTTTCTCGTAAAGTTAAAGGCTCAGCCAACCGTAAAAAAGCCATCAATAAACTTGGTCGTCAACACCTCAAAATAAGTAGGCAACGTGAAGAACACGCAAAGAGATTAGCGCGTTGCGTAATCCAATCTAACGATTTGGTAGCATACGAAGATTTGAGGATTAAAAACTTAGTTAAAAAGCGGTGCGACCCCGCGCCGTCTCACGGCGCAAGGGAACGCGCACCAAGACACCACTGTTTGGCCAAGTCTATTAATGATGCTGGTTGGTATCAATTTAGGAAATGGTTAGAGTATTTTGGCACAAAAATGGGTAGAGTAACCATTGCGGTTAATCCTGCTTATACTTCGCAAAATTGCTCTGATTGTGGTGCTGTTGTTAAAAAATCACTATCTACTAGAACTCATCAATAGGGTGCATTACTTGCCAACTCAAGCCAAAAATAGGAGTCTGCGATCGCAATAAATCAAGATCATAAAAACGGCGCATAAAATGACCTTCACTACTGATTTCATTACGGACTAAACTGACTTGTATTTGTGCTTCTAAAATTTGATTTTGTCTTCGGTTAGCAGCGCGAAACATTAGCGTAGGAACCCCATCAAAGGGACAAATAACAGCAACTTTACTAAACAAAACCCTAGCAGTAGGACGAGAAAAACGAGCAAACATTAACCCCGTTAAAATAGCCACCAATAATAACCCGATCCATACTTCTATGGTTACTAAAATTTGAGCATAAAGGGTTTCAGGATAAAGAGAACCATAACCTACAGTGGATAAGGTTTGAATACTGAAGAAAAATGCGTCTTTAAATGAGCCTGGTTTAGCATTAGCAATTCCCTCTCCTGCCGTCAAATAAGCAACAGCAAAGATAAGATTAATAACTAAATAAAAAACAGTAATTAATAAAAGAAATTTTTGCCAAGATAAGGATAATAACCAATGATATAAATCACTTATAGCTGGATGTAATAAGTCCACTTGTTGTAATGGTTTTCTTCTTCTAGCTATCTTTAATAAGCGTTGACTAAAAGATATTACTGTTTTCATAACTATGAGAATTTTTTTTATAAGATTATATAATAAGTGGTATGGTAGCACATTTTCTATAGCAGTTCCCATACTTGTGAGGTACAAACTCTTCTAGTTTTAGAAGTTCCACCGGGAAACTCCGGCTAAGCGCGAACAGAAGTCTCCGAGTCAGTAGTTCAGAAGTTCAATATTAGGTGTACCTTATGAGTCCAGTAAAGGCTATATATTAAGAATTAAATTGTTAGTAATAAGATTCCTATAATTACTAATTTAGCATTTCTTTTTTATGCTATTTATAATGCTCAATTACTTTCTTGTCTATTGTACAATATAGGATGAATCATCAAAAAGTTAATAAAGAGAAAAAATGCCTAGTTACCCTGGACTATCAAGTGAAGCCTTTCGACATCCCCTAGATAAACAAGCAGAAGAAACCTTAAGAAGTGTTCCTGGTTTTGATATGGTTGCCACTAGCTTTATGGAATATCTTTATGAACGACCTCAGCAAATTTCTTTGATGGGAAATAGTATTAAAGTTGGCCCTCGTCAATATAGTACATTATACGGAATTTTTCGAGAAACAGTTTATGATTTAGATATTAGTTCTGAACCCCTAATTTATGTTAGTCAAAACCCTATTGCTAATGCTTATTCTTTAGGAAAACAACAACCTTATATTGTTTTAAATGCAGGGTTATTAGATTTATCAGATGAAACAGAATTAAGAACTGTAATTGCTCATGAATTAGGACATATAAAATGCAATCATAGTTTATTAATTCAAATGGCAATTTGGGCAATGGGTGCAGCTTCTTTATTTGGAGAATTGACATTAGGGTTAGGCAATATTATTAGTAGTGGCTTAATTTTTGCATTCTATGAATGGAGAAGAAAAGCAGAATTATCAGCAGATAGAGCGGCTTTATTAGTAATTGATGATCCTGAACCTATTTTTAAAATGATGATGAAAATGGCAGGAGGTAGCCATAAATATGCCCATGAATGTCATTTAGATGAGTTCTTAAAGCAAGCGGAACAGTATCGGGAATTGGATGAAGATGATCTCAATCAACTTTATAAATTTTTGATTTATAATGGTGGAAATGGTGTATTTTTAAGTCATCCTTTTCCTGTTGATCGAGTTCATTATTTACAAAATTGGGCTAATTCTAATGACTATCAAAATATTCGCGAAGGGAATTATAAAACATCTCAAAAAAGCGATGCTGTCACAGTCGATCAAAATGAAGAAGCAGAAAATTTAAGAAAACAAATAGAAGAATTACAGCAAGAAATTGAAAGAATTAAAAATCAACAAAATAATCAACAGTAAATATTATAGCAATTTATCATTAGGACATTGAGAGAATCACAAAACCTTGTAAGGTGGGCAATACCCACCCTACTAAATATCATCAGGATTAATTCCTAACTCTCGTAACTTAGCTGCTAATTTCTCAGCTTTTTCTTTTTCTTGCATTGCCTTATTTTCTGCTTCATTTGCCCTATTTTCAGCTTCAATAGAAGCTTCTTGTGGAGTTGGTACTATTATCCCATTTTCCTGAAAATAGCGTAACTTGTCCCCATATACTCCTAAATATAATCCTAACTCTTCACTCCATAACCATCCCTGTTCATTGGGTTCAATGGGTTGATATTTCCCTCTAATTAAAGTAAACCCTTGAAACTCTAAACTAACCGGATCAAACCAAAAATAATCGGGAGTCCGAAACGTATCTTGATAGATTTGTTTCTTTTCTTCTCTATCTGTTTTAGCGGTACTTTCCGATAAAATTTCTACAATAACATTAGGATATTTTCCTTCTTCTTGCCAAACCACCCAACTTTTTCTATTTTGGTTTCTGGTGGTTCCTAAAACAACGAAAAAATCAGGTCCACGAAAGTCTTCTGACTTCTTTTGATTGGGACTATAATAGATAGTGAGGTTCCCCGTGGCAAAATAATCCTCTCGATCTTGCCATAACCATTCTAAACATTCAATTAGTAATAAAATTTGACGTAGATGTAAATTACTTTCCAAAGGGGGTTCATCACTCCAAAATTCTCCTGTAGGGAAGATTATCTCATGATTTTTTTCTCTATCATTAATAGAGGGTGTTTGAGTCAGAGTCATCGCTTTAGGCTTTTTTTAAATTATATCAATGCAGCTAAGTAGGTAGGCATAATTAAAGATGAAACATTTGTAGAGCGATGCACTCCCCAAAACTATCTTTATATCTAGATTATAGCCTTAATTAGGAGTGCATCGCATTATACGTTTATATATACTCACCTACTTAGTAGAAGGAAAAAATTGATAATCTTGTGAACAATTAAATTGCTGTGTAGGGGTTAACGGTGGTTGACCCTTTTTTTAAAAGGTTCTCTAGTAGAAGTAATTGTTTTAGTGGAATCATCAGATGAAGAAGACAAAACTGAATATCTGTTGCGTTCACAAGCGAACAAAAAACAATTACTCGACGCATTAGAAAACGTTAAGCAAGGTCAAATTGTTTCTGTTAATTTAGATGAGTATGAAAAAAGTTACTTTAAATGATATTAAAATAGCTTTAAAAAAAATTGTAACAAACTATTCCTCTTCTAAATCAACCCCTAATTCTCGTAATTTTTGAGCTAATTTATCAGCCCTGCGTTTTTGTTTTTCAGCTTTTTTTCTTTCAGCTTCAGCCCGTTGCTTTTCAGCTTCAGCCCGTTGTTTTTCAGCTTCAGCCCTTTCTCTTTCTTTTTCTGCCTGTTGTTTTTGTTGTTCAAATTGCTCACTGAATTCGACAGAAGTTAAAAACTTTTTCCCATCAGGTCGATAGATTTCTAACCCTGACGAATCAAGAACAAAGCGAATTCCCAAACGGGGACTAATCCAGTTATTGATAGAAATTATTTTTGTTAAATTTTCTGTTTGTCTTTGCCATCCTTGAAAGCGTAACTTATCAGGATCATAAAGATAATATTCTTCTACTCCATAACGGTCATAAAACTCCAATTTACGGGTCATTTCAGCTTTAGTGTTATTGGGAGAAAGTATCTCAAACACAACTTGTGGAGCGATATTTTCCTCTCTCCATTGTCGATAAGAACCCCGTCTTCCTTTGGGACGACCAAATGCTACCATAACATCAGGAGCAACCGGTCCGACTAAAGTTGATTTTAGGGGATACCAAAGTAAATCACCAGCAATAAAAACATGAGGATTATCAACAAAAAGAATTTCTAAATTTTCTTTAATCTTAACAATCCATTCATATTGTTCTGTATTATCCGCCATGGGTTGACCATCACTATCAGGAAATAATAGATCCTCATCAACATCTAAAAAACTAACCATTGTTTTTCAAGTGTGCTTTATTACTAATTATAGCTTAAATTAATTATTTCAGAGATTTCAAAACATAGTGATCAGCAATAGAAATATCGTCACTTTTAACATAATTTTCGTTAATATATAAATAAATATCACTAGATGTATAAAAGAAACCTTTAAATCTACCAATTAAAATTTGCTCAGGTTGATACTTGACTAATAATTCATAGACTTGTTCCTTAGTTAGTTGTTTTGTTTTAATTCTTTTAGTGGAAAAAACCGCAATTTCTGGAGGAACACCTAAATCAGCATAAAAGCCATAAATAGGAATATCTGTGAATAGCCATTGTGTTGAATTTTTATCGTCTAAGATACGATCAACAACTGCAAATTGTGGACTATAATCTTGTTGAAGACTGGGAATATCTCTAGCAACTTTAGGTTTAAGGTTGATTAAGGCAAATATGATTAAACCCAATGAAATAACCCCTAAAATATAATTATTTATTTTGATGTTTTTGGGCTTAAGTAAATAGTTACGTTTTTTAAAAAGATCGAGACAGGGAAGAGAAGCATAAGCTGTTAACCAAGCCAGAGGAATAGCAATTAAACAATAATGATGTGGCCAAACTGGTTGATGATTGATAAGTAGTAAAAATGCTATTCCCAACCAAGCAATCGGAAATAAACCTTCCCATTTACGTTTTATAAAAACAACGAATATTCCTAAAATAGCTAAATAAAATAAATCAAAATCTTTCTTAGTAATAACGTTACTTAAAAATTCAAAACTATTTTTAGTAGAAAATGCTGTTTTAACTTCATTACCAAAGTGAGTACCTAAAAGCTGTTCATAACTTAGGGCATGGAATAAAAAGGAAAAAATCAAGAATGTAATTCCAAAACATATTAGCCAAATTAATATATGATTAGTAATTTTAATGATTAATTTAGCATCTCCTGAGAATTGTTTTTGATTCGTTATTATTATGAATATAAATATTATAGGAATCAAGAAGACCGTTAAAAATTTAATTTGTAAGGCTAAGGCAAAAAATGAACCAGAAATAGCTAATAAATATGAGTGTTTTTTCTTTTTATAAAGAAATAAAAAGTAGATAGAAATAACCGTTAAAGATAAGGCAGGAATCCCAATCATTACAGCACTACTAAATCTAACAAAACCTGATGAAGCAACCAATGATACAGATCCAATAAAAGCGGGAAATACACCTAACTCAAGGCGAATAATCTCAAAGAAAAACCAGATTAATAAGGCTGAAAAAACGATAGTTAAGAGTCGGGCGTATAAAATCGATTTCCCAAATAAAGTTAACCAAAACGATAGCAATTGAGTAAATAAAAAAGGATGATCGCTCCAAATCTCTTTATGGGGTAAATAGCCTTTCATATAAAGTAAGGCTCTCATGGTTTCAATTCCTTCATCAAAATTTAATTGAAATTCCTCCTTGAGAGGAACAACCATCGGAGCAATAATTATTGCTAAGACTACATAGATTAACAGCAGTGCAATATAGCTTAATTTTTGTTGATTGATTATTCTTAAAAACATTTTTAATAAGGATTAAAGAATGAGTATTTGTGAATTTATATCATGAAAAATTATTGACTTATTTAGGGAAACACTTAGTTATTTAGACAGCATCTCATAGATAGATTATAAACACAACTCTATTCAAAGCTTAATTTTGTGTAATAACTTACCTATCTTCAAAAGAGTTCTCGGTACACTAGAAACTATTGAAGGAGCCAAGAAGAAGCTTATGGTAACGCTGTTAGAGAACCCATTTCGCGTTGGACTGCGCCAAGAGAGAACCCCAGAACCCTTAATACTGGTCATTTTTGGAGCATCTGGCGACCTCACCCAACGAAAACTCGTTCCCGCCCTCTACAAGATGAAACAGGAACGACGACTACCCCCAGAATTAACCGTGGTTGGGGTTGCCCGTAGAGACTGGAGTCATGACTATTTTAGAGAACAAATGCGTGAGGGGATCGAAGAATTCTCTGACGGCATTAAAAATGAAGAATTATGGAATGATTTTGCCGAGGGATTATACTATTGCTCAGGAAATATGGATGATCCTGAGAGTTATCAAAAATTAAAAAGCTTTTTAGAAGAATTAGACGGCAAACGAGGCACTAGAGGCAACCGTGTCTTCTATCTCTCGGTTTCGCCTAAGTTCTTCCCCCCAGGTATCAAACAGTTAGGGGCCGCAGGAATGTTAAGCGACCCCATGAAACATCGTATTGTCATCGAGAAACCCTTTGGAAAAGATCTCAGTTCAGCCAAAGTTCTCAACCGCATTGTACAGAATGTGTGCAAAGAAGAACAGGTTTATCGCATTGACCACTACTTAGGGAAAGAAACCGTACAAAACCTGTTAGTATTCCGTTTTGCCAATGCTATTTTTGAACCTCTGTGGAACCGTCAATTTGTAGATCACGTCCAAATTACCGTAGCAGAAACAGTTGGGGTAGAAGATAGAGCAGGATACTACGATACCTCTGGGGCATTACGAGATATGCTGCAAAATCACCTGATGCAGCTATTCTGTTTAACCGCGATGGAACCCCCTAATGCGTTAAATGCCGATAGTATTCGTAACGAAAAAGTTAAGGTACTGCAAGCTACTCGTCTGTATGACGTTCATAACTTAGAAAAATCTGCCATTCGGGGACAATATAAAGCAGGATGGATGAAGGGTAAACCAGTACCAGGATATTTAGAAGAACCCGGTGTGGCTGAAAACTCTTCTACTCCTACCTATGTTGCTATGAAACTGATGGTAGATAACTGGCGGTGGAAAGACGTTCCTTTTTACCTCAGAACAGGAAAACGTTTACCCAAAAAAGTAACAGAAATTTCTATCCAATTTAAAGACGTACCCTTACTCATCTTCCAGTCAGCAGCCCATCAAACCAATGCTAACGTTCTCAGTATGAGGATACAACCGAACGAAGGCATCGCCCTCAAGTTTGAAGCCAAAATGCCAGGATCTGAACTGCGAACCCGTTCAGTAGAAATGGACTTTAACTACGGTTCTTCCTTTGGCATGAGTACCGCAGACGCTTATCACCGTCTCTTATTAGACGCAATGTTAGGGGATCAAACCCTGTTTACCCGTGGCGATGAAGTAGAAGAAGCGTGGCGTGTGGTAACACCCGCTTTAGCAGCATGGGATGGACCGGCTGAACCCAACAGCGTTCCCCAATACGAAGCCGGAACCTGGGAACCCACCGAAGCGGAATTTTTAATGAACCGTGATGGCCGTCGCTGGCGACGCTTATAAATCCTGTAGGGGTTAACGGCCGTTAACCCCTAGAAAACACATTAACCTCTACAAAAACCTGTCTAAATAGTCTCTATAACTCCCCAAACCATTATGAGTACCCAAACCCCACCATTAGTATCACTGCAAGATCCTAAAGATGTCTCTATTGATGTCATTGAAGCAGAATTACGCAGTATATGGCAAAGTTACAGCGATAACGAAGATGGTATCATTGCCACCCGCGCCACTTCTTTTACCTTCATCGTCTATGAACCCGAACCCACTCAATACCTATTAGCAGCTTTAGGCTTTTATACAGGCCCTATTGATGGTATTGCTGGACCCCGTACCACCGCAGCCATAAAATCAGCACAAAAAGCCTATGATATCGAGGTTACAGGGAAATCAAATCAAGACTTTATCCATAGATTACAAACCGAGTTTGAACAGGCAAAAGCTAACGGCCAACTCAACGAAGAACAAAAAGTGGCTGCTGGTTCCTATTCCCCTGACTTAGAAGGAACGGGTATCGCCGATAGTATTGCTGCGTCTAACCCCTGTCGCATTATTACCCTTTGTCCCACCGTTGGGGAAGATGAAGGAGTAAAAGCCCAAGTTTCCGCCTATTGTCCCATTAATAAACGCAGTCAAAATACCCTTATTTGCTGCGAATATATCACCCTTAGAGGAACCGCAGCCGCTTTAGAAAGAATTGGTGGTATTATCTCGGAATTAACTATCAGTGGACTACCGACCTTTGTCTGGTGGAAAGCGAGTCCCGAACCAGAATATGGACTGTTTAAACGGTTAGCTTCCCAAGGAGATACCTTAGTGGTAGACTCCAGTACCTTTAGTGAACCTGAAGCCCAGTTATTGCAACTAGGGCAAATGTTAGAGCAAAATATTCCCTTGGCGGACTTAAACTGGTCTAGACTCAGCCCTTGGCAAGAATTAACCGCTGCTGCGTTTGACCCGCCAGAACGTCGTAATGCCGTGTTAGAGATCGATCACGTTACCATCGACTATGAAAAGGGAAATACGACCCAAGCGTTGATGTTTTTAGGATGGGTTGCCAGTCGTCTGCAATGGAAACCTGTTTCCTTTGAACATGAAGACGGCGACTATGATATTCGTCGGGTTAAGTTCCTCAACAATGAACAAAAAACCATCGAAGCGGAACTTGCAGGGGTTCCTTTAGCTGACTGGGGTGAGGTGTTAGGGGACTTAATTAGTATTAAGTTGAGTTCCACTAATCTTCAGGCAGACTGTTGTACAGTGTTATGTTCCGGTACAACGGGATGTATGCGAATGGAAGCTTCTGGTGGGGCGCAAGCTTGTCGCATTGAACAAGTCACCTCTTTAGCCGATCAACAAACGGATCAATTGATTCAGAAACAGTTGCAACGGTGGGGTCCCGATGCGTTGTATGAAGAAAGTATCGACGTGACAATGACGATTCTTAAGTTAACACAGAATAACTAACTAGAATTGTCATGATTTTTTAGGGCGGGTTTTAAAGGTAATTGATCTTTAAAACCTGTTTTTTATATCTATAATATTCTTATTGATTAAAATTGATTAAAAAATATTTTACTGAATATATATTAGTTTATGAGCAATAACAGTCAAAATCCCAAAGTAACGATCATAGGTGCTGTACTTTCACTTATTAGCGCACTAGGGGTCGCACTTTTTACTAATTGGGACAAAATTTTCCCACAACAAAACTCAAGTGAAATAAATGTGAGTGAAAATATATCTCCCAAACCTCAACAAGATACTGTAGAAGTTGAGTTTGTTGTTTATACGCAAGAAAATTACGAACCACTTGAGTCAGTCAAAGTTAGATTTATATCTGATGGTCCCCCATCGACTAAATATACAGATAGAAATGGATATGTCAATATAACAATTCCAATACGAACAGATGTTGAAGTAATTCTAAGTAAAGATGGCTTTAAACCAGCAAGAGAAATATTGAACTTGACAACAGATCCAGATAGAACTGTTCCTTTATTCTTAGACAAACTAAACAACTCTTCAAACCCTACTCCTTCCCCATCAATACTATCTAGTCCTGAAACTTCTACAGTTGGAGTCGCAATCGTTTTTGATCCACCTTCAAATGTACGAAAAACCCCTAATGGTGATATCTTATGTTCCGTTCGGGAACGCACTAAGATTAATATTTATAGCTCTCATGGCAACTGGCAAAAAACAGATATTTGTGGTTCTATAGGTTTCATACATTCTAGTCAAATTACTTTTCAATCAAACTGATATCTGTAAAAACATAATATCCTCGCCTTTTTTGTACTGCGATCTCGAAAAGATCCCCTTTGCGGTGCGCTGCACGTAGGTTGAGTTAAGGGACGAAACCCAACAATGATAACGTTTTACTAGAAAGTATAGTACAATAAAACCTTATAAAAGATATTTTTGTACTTATGGAAACAATTACCCTTACCGAAGCATCCTATTTGTTAGGGATAAGTCGTCAGCGCATTCTACAGCTAATCTATGCTAAACGAGTTCAAGGGGCGTACAAAACCAAACAAGGTTGGAAATTGCCCCTTTATGGCAAGAGAAGGATGCCCAAGATTCTCAGGGGTAAACGAGGACGTAAAGGAACATGGCTTGTTCAACGTCGTGAAAAACCTACTATCATTCATGTCAATAAAGGGTTGGTAGGAACCAATAATAAGAGAGATAACAAAGAGCCAGTTATTATCGTTAGAAAAAGCTCGAAAGTGACTTATTGTTCTGAAGTATCCTTTGAAGGGCACTGTAAAATCATTTATCGACCTGACAATGAAGAACTTTATGCCGGTGCTAAGGTTTGGATGGAAGTGGATGCTGGTACTGAGATTAATATAAAGTCAGAAACAATTATTATTAAAAAGGTGCGATCGCCTTTTTTGTAGTGGACTGACACAGCTAATGAGAGTGCATTAGAATTGGATTTTGTTGGGTTTCATTCCTCAACCTAACCTACATCTATTTCATCATTTTAGATGTATCAATCTAGTAGGAACATAATACTATTATGCCCTCGCTTTTGATAAAATAGATGACGTTTTTCTACATTTTATCTGATGAATAAGTGATTATTCATCAGTGGGGTTAGTAAAACACAGTGTTAAACCCCTACATTTATCTGTTATGGAGGTATAATACTATATAATTAGATGATGAGATTCATCTAAACACAGACAATTCTGTAAAACAATGAACATTACAGAAACTTTAAATAAAATTAATGCTTTAAATATTGAAGATCGAATTTTTATTGTCCAAGCAATTGGGGATAGTATTGCAGAAGAAAAAGTTTATCCTGACTTAAACGAAGAACAAAAAAAAGAACTGGATTCCCGTATTAATGATTCTGAATCTAATCCTGACAATGTATTAACATGGGAAGAAATTAAAACATCAATTACCAGAAAATAATGGATTATGTTTTAGTGCGATCGCTGACGCGGGTAGGTTGGGTTGAGGGACAAAACCCAACAAGGATAAAATTTTGTTGTATCTCTGTTTAACAATTAATGGATTTGTTGTAGGGACATCATATTATTATGCCCTGGCTTTGAATGTTATGATATATGTGATTAACTAAACAGAATCTTGATCAAATGGAGATAGAATGGGACACAAATAAAGCTGCTTCAAACTTAATCAAGCATAATATTGATTTTGAAGATGCCAAAAACATTTTTCTAGATCCAAATCGTCTCGAAAGAGAAGATAAACGTGATTATGGGGAAACTAAAATTCAAGTAATTGGTATCGTTAATCAAGTTGTTTTATTTGTAGTCTATACTAAAAGAGATAACAGATATCGTATTATTTCAGCAAGGAGAGCCAATAAAAATGAACGACGACAATATTATCAGAGTTAAACTTGATCCTAAAAATCCCAGTCATGGTAAGACAAATTGGGAAAAAGTTAAAGAAATGACTGAGGAAGAAATTGAAAAAGCAGCCGAAACAGATTCAGATTGTTTACCATTATCTCAAGAAGAATTAAGTGAGTTTCGCCCTGTGTCAGCACCAATCTCGTAGGTTGGGTTGAGGGACAAAACACAACAATCATAGCGTTTTGGTGTATCGGTTTAATAATTAATTGATAAATTTAAGGGTGAATTACGTTTCTTTAATCCACCCTACATTCTATTAAATATACATCTTTGTGTTAAACTATAAATAATCCTTAGAAATTCATTAAATGTAGCATGATGAATTTAACCATTGAAATTGAACAAGAAGAAGACGGAAGATGGATTGCTGAAGTAATAGATTTACCTGGTGTTCTTGCTTATGGTCAAACTGTTGAAGAAGCAATAACAAAAGTTCAAGCATTAGCATTACGAGTTCTTGCAGATAATCTAGAAAATGATAAAAGCAACACACAATTGATCAATATATCGTTTCAAGCAGCATGAGTCAATGGAAATCAAGCAAAGCAAAACGAGTGTTAGCAGCATTACTGCGTATTGGTTGGAAAATTAAACGTGAAGCAAAAGGATCTCATCGTATTTTGGCACATCCTGAATTACCACCTACTAAAAACCTATTAATATCTAACAATGTGTTATCAGACTAACAGTTTTGGGGCATCGGTGACTCCCCGTGGATTTTAC
>JASJDW010000307.1 GCA_030064955.1 Crocosphaera sp. | reverse complement strand
AAATCAGAGTATTTTCTAATTGTTTTTGTGATTTTACATTTACTCCTGCAAGAGAAAGAAGTTTAGTTAACTGTCGTTTCATTTTTGTGATTTATAACAATATTGCTAATATTTTAGCATAATAAGTCCTGTAGAACCCTTGGTAATGTTCATAGTGTTAATTAGGTAAGCGTTTCAAAAACTCCAAAAACTCAATCAACTCCTCATCACTTAATACTTGGCGTGAGCGTTTGCCGTAAACTTTTAAAAGATATTCCCTTGCATTTTCTATTGACCAATTGAGTCGTTTTAACTCAATATTTGTCTTGACTCCACTGGTGCCGGTTTATTATCTGCTTTGATTCCTGTGATAATTAAGCTGTCTTTTATGGTTATGCTTTGGCTAATTCTGCACCTTTTTTACTCATTAATTCCTGGAGAGATTTAACGATGTTTGAGTTAGTAATTGCTTTTGGAGCTTGGTACTGGACTAGCAAAGCTTGGTTATGGTGATGATTTTTATGATGATTCTAATTTAGAAGTTTTTTCTTCTGTTAATTCTGCTAAATGGGTTGATTCTCATCTTTCCGACTATGAAGTTGAACAAATTAATCATCGTATTCAATTAATTTATGATAATTTAGAGGTAGCTTAAATATGTTTAAACAGTTATTTTCTAGTTTATCAATTGTGGGGGTTTTGTTATCTTCAACTTCTGCTTTGTCTCCTGAATATTCTATCCATACTCCCAGACAAAATATCCTCATATTCTTGAAGAGTACGAGGAGACGGTATAATTTCATAAGAAGGATATCTCAATGAGGAATCTGGTGATGGGACAAGATCGGTATCCTCTTGATCTTCATGATTCTGATCGATATCATCCTGATCTTGCTGATTCTGATTAGACATTTAAGACTGTTTCTTGTTGTATTGACGAGCAGCTTGCTCAATATCCAGCCCTATTTTAGCCCAATCAGAGCGTATTGCCTCTTTATCAGACTTGTAATATAACGGTTTACTGTCAATAGCAGGGAATTGCTTATCTAAGTTACGAGCATAGCTACCACTGATATCTAAAACTGAAGCCATCCCATCCAAAAAAGTACGTCTAGGGAAGGCTTGTGTTTTTTTTCCTCCTATTTTGTGCTTTATAGAGGAAATTTGCCGTTCCAGTTGGTCTAATTCTTCAATAAGTTTATCTTTACTTGGTTCTCCTCCTTCAAGTAAAGCATTCTGTTTCTGACAGAGGTGTTTTAAAATATCCATGGCTTCACGCACACCTTCATCAGAGGTGTGTTCTTTTGAATCTCGAAAGCGTAAGATATTAGGTAGATTCATAGTTTAGGAGTTGTAATCTGTGTAACTTATAAAAACTTAGATATTTGTTTTGTTAAGGTGGGGCTATATTCAGTTATAAAAACCCCCAGTATCCTTCCACTATTATGAGTCAAGAGTGTGGCTGATATTGCTTGAGTTATTGTATGATTTTTATCTAGTGTCTGAGTTAATGTATGACTTAATATTCAAAGTGACTAAGTTATTGTCAAAGTTTAGTTATGATAGATGAGCATATACTATTCCTACCTTTAACCCTAAATGTCTCGTTCTATTCAACTTAAACCCGAATTCAAAAAGTCTATCAAAGCATTACTTCCTCGTAATCATTTTCCGAGTCAACAAGCTTTAACCGATCACTTAGGACTATCGCGTGATGTGATTAGTCGTTTTTTGAATGGGAAACCTGTTGATCGTTTAAATGCTGAAGAAATTTGTCAAGCTTTAGGTTTTGATATCAGAGAAGTAACTTATATTGAAGAAACTCAAAGAAAGCAAACAAAAATAGATTGGGGAGAAGCGATAAGTAGTTTTGATCTTTTTGATCGATCCGCACGAACAAAAGAGTTAGAAACTTTAACACAATGGATTACTGAAGATAAGTGTCGTGTTATATTAATTGAAGCTATAAAAGGGATGGGGAAATCTCATTTATCTTATCAATTAGTACAAGAAAATAAAAATGATTTTGATTTTGTTAGTGTACGATCATTGGATCAATATGAATCAATTGATGAGTTATTAACAGATTGGTTGTATTTTATCAATAATGAAGAAGATATCAATCAGTGGTTAGCCAGTAGTAGTTATGATACCAGTATTCGCTTATGGAAACTGTCATCAACTCAATACAGTTGTGACAAAATTCTTCTAGGACATGGTAATGCTGTGATGTGTGTTACGTTTCACCCTCATGAGCCTATTTTAGCCAGTAGTAGTAAGGATGGAACTATTAAACGCTGGAATTATTTGACAGGAGAGTGTTTATCAAGTTGGCGATCGCCTCGACCTTATGAGAACATGAATATTACAGGAGTGACTGGTTTAAACTCAGCACAAAAATACGCTTTAAAAACGTTAGGTGCAATAGAAAATTAGTTGTAATTGAAACAATCTAGTAGGTATATTTATCAAATTATTGTAAGATAGCCAAAAGCTTTGTGTGGAGTTTTTATGGAGTCCAATTTCTTAACGACGGTTTTCTTACCTCTTGCCCTATTTATGATTATGATGGGTATGGGGTTAGGGCTAAAAATAGTTGATTTTAAGCGCATTTTAGTCGAACCAAAAGGTGTAATTTTGGGCTTAGTTGCTCAATTAATTATGTTACCTCTTGTGGGTTTTTTATTAGCTGGACTGTTTCCGTTAACTCCAGAGTTAGCGGTTGGGGTGATTATTTTGGCTGCTTGTCCAGGTGGTGCAACCTCTAATGTAATTAGTTATTTAGTCAGGGGTAATGTTGCTTTATCGGTTACCTTAACAGCTATCAGTAGTATCATTACTATTGTTAGCATTCCTCTGATCATTAATTTAGGAATGCAGACGTTTATGGGTGCAGACACACCATTACAGTTACCTCTGTTAAAAACGATTATTCAAATCGCTTGTCTTATCTTGCTACCTATTTCTTTAGGAATGCTAGTCAACCATCATCAACCCCGATTAGCAGCTAAATTAGAGAAAATTGTTAAATGGTTATCTTTGTCTTTTTTAGGATTAATTATTTTTGGTATCTTGCTTAAAGAAAGGGCTGATTTATTGCCTTCTTTATTACAAGTAGGAGGAGTGACTTTAAGCCTAAATTTAGTTACAATGTTCCTTGGATATGCGATCGCTACTATTGCTAGAGTTGATGAAAAAAGTGCTAGAACCATTACGGTTGAAGTAGGGATTCAAAACGGAACTTTAGCTATTACTATTGCTAGTACGTTGTTAAATTCACCTACTATGGCTATTCCAGCAGGTATCTATAGTTTACTCATGTTTGCTACTAGCGCAGGGTTTGCTTTATTAGTCCGAAATCGAAAGGTTGTATCGGTACAATAATACCAAATCCGCTTTAGAAAGTAGATAATCATATGGAGAGGGCAGGGGAAGCAGGGGAAGCAGAGGAAAATGATCGGATTATCTTCTAATTTTTCCCCACCCCCCACACCCTACACCCTACACCCTATCTCGACCCTTTGGGTCAGGCGCGTTCCCAAACGCCGTGCGACGGCGTGGGGTCGCCTGACTTGATGCTGGTTGTCACCCCGTGAGCCTCATGAGTCCAGGAAATGCTATATTATAGCACTACGCATTATAGTTAGGACGTTTTTTGGTTCCCTACACCCTACACCCTACACCCTACACCCTTTCACCAAAATATATATGTCCTAACCATTGTTTGTAATGCTATAGAAGAGGATAAGATGGAATTAACTCCCATAATTGATGCTTTTTTATCTCCCTTGTCTTTTCAAGATTGGTATGTGAGTTTGGGGATTTTATTGAGTTATGGCTTAATTGTTTTACCTATCGGGTTTAAACTAGGTTTTTTAAGATGGAAATTGCCTAATTTTTCATCTCAGACCCCTTGGAAAATGTTTCAATTATTGATCGCGCCAGCTTTTATAGAAGAATTGATTTTTCGAGTTATTTTTTTACCCCATCCCTTGAAACAGATAGATAGTATTCAATGGTTATTTTGGACGGGGTTTAGTCTCATTTTATTCATTGTTTATCATCCCTTGAATGCTATGTTATTCTATCCTCCAGGTAAAGGGTTATTTTCCCAACCCATTTTTCTCTTTTTCGCTGGATTATTAGGAATCAGTTGTACCATTAGCTACAAGATAACGGGTTCTATTTGGCCTTGTGTTATGATTCATTGGTTAGTTGTTGTTATCTGGTTGTTTTTTCTTGGGGGACAAGAAGAATTAAATAAAAAATCAGATAAAATCCTATTATGAAACAAAAAACTAGTTACCTGAGAGTATACATTAGTTATTGAACTTGTAGCGATCGCAAACGGTTAATAGCAGCAGCTAATTCAAAACGACGAAATATTACTAAGTCTCCTTGGGGAAAATGACTTAAAATATCTAACCCTTCACTATTTATATCTTCCATCACTTTATCTAAAATATCAGGTAACGTATTTTGACGATTCATATAATTATTTTTAGCGTAAATTATAGCAGCAGAAATAGATCTTAATTGTCCGGATTCGATTAATTGTTCAATGGCAGTTAAATCAATGTCTTCTGTTCCAAAAATGACTTGATCTACGTCTCTAACTTTAACTTTAACATCTCGTCTTCCTCGACTGGGATCAATACTATTAGGTAAGGGTATTCTAGGGGTTATATTACCAAAAGTATTCCCTCCTTCAATCATACGCTCATTCGGATTTTCTTGGGCAATTTTTTTTGCTTTTTCCGTAACGTCATAAGGTTCAAAATTATCCATTGCAATAACATGATCTGCCACATCAAAATAGTCTCCACTTCCTCCCATAACTAATAGAGTTGATACGCCATAATCTGTGTATAATTGTTTGATTTTATCGATAAATGGCGTTATAGGTTCTTTATTTTTAGTGATTAATTGCTGCATCCTGCGATCGCGGATCATAAAGTTCGTTGCTGCTGTATCTTCATCCACTAATAAAACTTTAGTTCCTGCTTCTAATGCTTCAATAATATTGGCTGCTTGGGAGGTACTTCCACTTGCATTTGTGGTTGTAAAATTATTGGTTGATTGTTGTTGTGGTAATTGGTTAATAAAGGGAGAAATATCAACTCCTACAATACTTCTACCATCTTCTGCACGAATTTTTACCGCCGAGGGATCACTAATCACAAATTCTCTACCATCTCCAGGAATATGATTATAAATTCCCAATTCTATTGCTTTTAATAAGGTAGATTTTCCATGATAACCTCCTCCAACAATTAAGGTAATTCCTTGGGGAATACCTAACCCTTTAATTAACCCTTTATTGGGGGTTTCTAAAGTAATTTCTAAAGATTGAGGAGATTGAAAAGGGATAGCATCTGTTTGTAGAGGACGAGGATCAACCCCACTTTTTCGGGGTAAAATAGAGCCATTGGCGATAAAAGTAACTAGGTTATATTTAGAGAGATTTTGACGTATCCAGTCTGCATCTTCGACGGTTTCCACTTGTTCTTGAATTGCATGGGAATCTAAAGCTTGATAGAGTAATGCTTGATCAACAATAGCAGGAATATCCTCACATAACATTTGTGCTGCTTGACGGCCTAAAATAGTCCGTCCCCTTGCAGGAAGTCCTACAGAAAAGCGTATTTCTATTTCATTTTTTTGAATATTTGCTGCTGTTCTTTTTAAGATTTCTTGCCCTATTTTAATAATACTAATTGTTCCACTTTTTCCTGTTCCTCTATGACGACTTATTTGTTGAGAAACTTGACTAAATTGACGAATTAAGTAGTCTTCTAAAGCAATTTTTCGACTTTCATTTTTATAGAACTCAGTGGGAAATTGAGCAACAGTATGAGAAATCTTTATAATCAGTTTACTAGGGGAAGCAAAGGGATCGCCTTGGATATGTTCAATTATCAAATTAAATTTAGGAAATTGATAGTTTCCTTTGATATCTTTATATGCTTTATACCCTCTTCCGTCTAGTTGAATCAGTGTATTATATAAATCTTGATAATCCATCATTTTAATAACGTATTCTCTATGATTTTTAACGTAGGCAATTAAATTAAATACTTACAATATTCAACAATAGTAATTGTATCAGTTTAAGCCTTTTTTTTGAAGTTATAGACAACCCTAAACCCATTATAACGACTGCGACTATTACGTTGAACTTTACTACGGGTTCCAGAACGACAGTAAAAAGGAAACGCTGCCCAAGATCCCCCACGCATGGGAGAATATTGTTGATCTCCACCCATCCAAATACTACCATCTTTTGGGGCATTGTGATAAGTTTCGTGCCAATCATCACCACACCATTCCCATACATTTCCGTGCATATCATATAAACCAAAATTATTGGGAAAAAAGAACCAACTTCCGTCGTTTGTTTCCGATAAATTCCTATGGTTTCTTGTTGATAAGTACGGGTACTATTATAATTCGCTAATGTCTGAGTAATGGTATCACCAAAATGAAACGGGGGATAAATTTCTACTCCATCTAATTGTCTATATTGACTGGGATTAATTATACTTCGACACGCATATTCCCATTGTGCTTCACTGGGTAAGTTAAAGTCAATACCAACTTCTTCAGATAATTTTCTACAAAATTCTAAGCTGTCATAAAAGGATACTTTTTCCACAGGTTTATTTTTACTTTTAAATTCAGAAGGATTATGTCCCATAATTATTT